>CAZHWR010000003.1:0-70719 GCA_964536085.1 uncultured Oscillospiraceae bacterium | reverse complement strand
CCAATTATCTCTTTGAGAACTGGGGCGCGCGGCGTGCGGCTTTGAGACCGTACTTTTTACGCTCTTTCATCCTCGGGTCACGGGTGAGGTATCCCGCTTTTTTGAGCACAGGACGAAGCTCTTCGTTATACTGCAAAAGAGCTCTGGAAATACCGTGGCGGATAGCGCCCGCCTGACCTGTAACTCCGCCGCCTGTAACTGTGCAGACAATGTCAAACTTGCTTACGGTTTCAGTCAAGTTAAGAGGCTGACGGACGATAAGCTTTAATGTTTCAAGACCGAAATAATCGTCGATATCTCTGCCGTTGATGGTAACGTTTCCGCTGCCCTCATATACTCTTACTCTGGCTACGGAATTTTTTCTTCTTCCTGTTCCGTAGAAAAACGGTTTTGTTTCATACATTTAAAGTAGCCTCCTTACTAAAATTCGTAAACTTCGGGTTTCTGCGCGGCGTTTTTGTGTTCAGCGCCCGAGTAAACTCTGAGTCTCTTTGCGGAATTTCTTCCTATAACAGTGTCGGGAAGCATACCCTGCACAGCAAGAGTCATAACTTTTTCAGGGTTGGTGCTCATCAATTTGTCGTATCGGATTTCTTTCAGACCGCCGATCCAGCCCGTGTGCCAGCGATGGAATTTCTGCTCGGCTTTCTTGCCGGTGAGCACAGCCTTTGAGCAGTTGATGATGATAACGTGATCCCCGCAATCAACGTGCGGCGTGAATATCGGCTTATGCTTTCCGCGAAGCATGAGCGCTGCTTGTGCGGCAACTCGTCCGAGCGGCTTGCCGGCAGCGTCGAGTACATACCATTTACGGCTGATTTCCTGAGCCTTAGGCATATAAGTTGACATAGTATAACCTCCGTTAATTAAATAAAAACCTTTAAAAGTCACAATCGTTATTATATACATGCGTCCAAGCCGTGTCAAGAGCAAAATCCTTTATTTTTTAAAATACATCGCTATATCTCTCGTTTTCTCTTTAATTTTCTCGATTTCTCTCACTTTCTTAAATTTCATTTCACTTTTTTACGGTTGACAAAAAAACACCCCGGTGATAATATTGATTTATATGTTAAAAGCGTTGAAAAGGAAGGCTGTTTTCACTTATACGCAGTCAAGAGAGCGCGTGCCGAAGGCTGAAAGCGCGCGCCGCGCAGCAAAGCAGTTACCGCCCTTTGAGCCCGCGTTAAATGCGCGGCGGGAATAAACCCGTTATAAATTGTTTTCAAGCGGCGCCGAATTTAATACTGCGGCGCAATTTGGGTGGAACCACGGAGTCAACACTTCGCCCCGAACTCTCGGGCGGGGTGTTTTTTATTTTATGATCAAATAACGGAAACCCGATATTTTTGTTGTGTAAAAGAAAGGAATGAATAATCAAAAATGATAACGGTAACTTTAAAAGGCGGAGTGAAAAAGGAATACGAATCCGGAATCACAATTGCCGAAATCGCAAAATCGCTTGGCGCAGGGCTTTACAAGGCGGCATGCGCCGGAAAAATCGACGGCGAGGCGTGCGACCTGCGCACACCCGTAACGCGCGACTGCGAGGTTCAGATCCTCACATTTGACGACGAGGGCGGCAAAAAAGCGTTTTGGCACACTACCGCGCACATCATGGCTCAGGCTGTAAAAAGGCTTTATCCTCAGTCCAAGCTCTCAATCGGTCCCGCCATCGATAACGGCTTTTATTACGACATCGACTCGGACGTTGCTTTTACTCCCGACGTTTTGGAAAAGCTGGAAACCGAGATGAAAAAAATAGTCAAAGAGGGTATCGAACTGACCCGCTTTGTCCTTCCCGCTGACGAAGCGTTAAAGCAGGCGGAGGAAGAGGGCGAAATTTACAAGGCGGAGCTCATCAAAGAGCACTCGCAAAACGGCGAAGAACTGTCGTTTTACAATCAGGGCGATTTTACCGATCTTTGCGCGGGTCCGCATCTGATGTCCACCGCTCCCGTCAAGGCGATAAAGCTCACACAGTCGACCGGAGCCTACTGGCGCGGCGATTCCAAAAACAAAATGCTTCAAAGGATATACGGCGTTTCGTTCCCGAAGACCTCGATGCTCGAAGAACACCTTACGATGCTTGAGGAAGCTAAAAAACGCGACCACCGAAAGCTCGGCAAAGAGCTTGAACTGTTCACTATCATGGAGGAGGGTCCGGGATTTCCGTTTTTTCTCCCAAAAGGCATGATTTTAAAAAATCTTTTGGTTGATTACTGGCGCGAAATTCACCAAAAAGCCGGATATAAAGAGATATCCACCCCGATTATCCTAAGCCGAGCGCTGTGGGAACGTTCGGGTCACTGGGATCACTATGAAAAAAACATGTACACCACTGTGATTGACGGCGAGGATTTTGCAATCAAGCCGATGAACTGTCCCGGAGGAATTTTGGTTTACAAAACTCAAATCCATTCTTACAAAGACCTGCCTCTGAGAATGGGCGAGCTCGGCATCGTTCACCGCCACGAGCTTTCGGGCGCCTTGCACGGTCTTATGCGCGTCAGAAATTTCACGCAGGACGACGCGCATATCTTTATGACCAAAGATCAGATAAAAGACGAAATCAAGGGCGTTGTAAGCCTGATAGACACCGTTTACAGTACTTTCGGGTTTTCCTATCACATTGAGCTTTCCACCCAGCCCGAGGATTCAATGGGCGCAAAAGAGGACTGGGACATCGCAACAGACGCTCTGCGCGACGCTATAACCGAGCTCGGCTACAGCTACGAGGTAAACGAAGGCGACGGCGCGTTCTACGGTCCGAAGCTCGATTTCCATCTTACCGACTGTATCGGAAGAACCTGGCAGTGCGGAACAATCCAGCTCGACTTCCAGCTTCCCGAACGGTTCGAGCTTGAATATATCGGAGCGGACGGCGAAAAGCACCGCCCGATAATGATTCACCGCGTGGTGTTCGGAAGTATCGAACGGTTTATCGGTATCCTAACCGAGCATTTTGCCGGCGCGTTCCCGCTGTGGCTTGCTCCCGAGCAGGTCAAAATCCTGCCGATTGCCGACCGCCACCATGAAAAAGCAAACGAAATCAAATCAAAGCTTGAAGAAAGCGGTATCCGCGTTTCGGTCGATGACCGCTCGGAAAAAATCGGATATAAAATCCGCGAGGCGCAGCTTCAGAAAATCCCGTATATGCTCGTTATAGGCGACAGCGAATGTGAATCCGGGCAGGTTTCTGTGCGCTCGCGCAAAGGCGGCGATTTGGGTCAGATGTCAATTTCCGATTTGACCGCCAAATTAAATGAAGAAATTTCCTCCAAAGCAACAGGATTGGAAGAATAATAATGCTAGCCGTCAGGCTAATAAAAAGAAAGGAAGCTTACACATCATGGCTAAGAAATTCATCGTTGAAACCTCGGCAAGGCACGCGCACATAACAAAAGAGGCGCTCGCCGTACTGTTCGGAAAAGACGCACCGCTCACCAATAAAAAAGACCTCTCGCAGCCCGGGCAGTTTGCCTGCGCCGAAAAGGTGGAGGTAGTGGGTCCGAAGGGCTCGCTTAAAATGTCGATACTCGGTCCCGAAAGAGGCAAAAATCAGGTGGAAATCAGCGCCACCGAAGCAAGAAAGCTAGGCGTTCCCGCAGTTATCCGCGAATCAGGCGATATTTCCGGCACTCCCGGCTGCAAGCTTATAGGTCCCTGCGGAGAAATCGATATGACCGAGGGCGTTATCGTCGCAAAGCGTCATATTCACATGACCCCTGCCGACGCGGATAAACTGGGCGTTGCAGATAAAGAAATAGTCTGGGTAAAGGTCAACACCCCCGAGCGCAAAACAGTATTCGGTGACGTCGTCGTACGCGTGTCGCAAAGCTTCGCGCTTGCGATGCATATCGATACCGACGAGTCAAACGCGGCAGGATGTTCCGGCGAGGTCACGGGTGAAATAGTAAAGCTTTGACTCTGTGGCAAGCCGCGGCGCGGCTTCATACCAAAGCACGAAAAAACACGGCGGACTTAAATCCGCCGTGTTTTTTTCATTTAAGACACTGTTCTTTTAAGGTACTTTCTGTTGATATAATAATATTTACCAAGATATTTAATTTTGAAAAATATCACTCCATCGTATGATACGCGCCCGTTTTTCACAACCTGAAGCGCCGCTCCTTTTTTAAAGCGAACAGCCTTGTTTCCTGAAATTTTAAACGGAGTATTTCTTGAGACCACGCCTCTTTTGACCGTATAGTTTATGAATCTTTCCTTGGATTTTGAAATTCCAAAGTAATCATAAAAGCTTGTGCATCCCGATTTATAATACCAAATTGAGTTGTTTCCGCGGGTCTCGTCGCCCCAGTATTTGCTGTCGGTCGACCGGGTGTCGATATGAGTAGCCGTATTGCCTATCCTTGCAATACCTCCGATAAATCCGAGATCTTCCGCGGTACAGCAAACCACTTTCGGGCTTATCACCGCTCCCGAAGCATTGTAAAACACAACGTCCGCCGCCATTCCCAGCGTGTGCTTGTCAGTTGCCGAGCCGCCTACGCTGACAGAATACGTCGGCGTACGGTAGCCGCTTGTGATAATGGCCTTTGACGCTCCAAGTTTAAAAAACAGCGCTTCCAAATAAAGCGGAAGGGTACTGTCAAGCTTGAGCACATCCGTATCCGGGCAGGAAAACTCCCTGTAATAAAAATGCTCCGACGCCTTTTGGTCTTTAACTTTTTTAAGCGAGTAAGTTTTTACTGCCATTAAGCATCCTCCTCGTCACTGTTCGAAATATTGTTTTTATCCCGAAGCTGAAGCAGAATATCTTTCAGTTTTTCGGGAACGGGAATAACCTCGCTTATATTTTCTATGATACTCAATCCTTCGTTGACTGCGAAAAACATTATGACTGTTTCCCGAACCGGAATCACGCTGCCCGTCAGCCTGTCAAGCACACAGGATACCACTACCAGAATCAATATCATCACTTTTTTAATTATTCCCTTATATCCTATTTCACTTGACAGCTCTTTTGTGTATATCGCTTTGATAAATCCTGTTATATAGTCAAATACGACAAATGTTATCAGTGTGATTATAAGAATGTCCCAGCCTCCTAAAAGCTTTACGGCGATCCCGCCGAGCACTCCCGCCACGACGCTTATCCAATTGAATATCTTTTCCACTTTTACCCCTCCTTTTAGAAAATCTTTTGCCAGACCTGCTTTTGCAGGTCTTTTATTGCATATTTGCACTGCCATATCTGCGCGCTTGTAAGGCTCAGTATGCTCGACGGCGTTTTTATATGTATGTCCCCCGGCTTTGCGTTCACGTCAAGCGTTTGGTAACTCAAGCTTGAATTGCCCGAAACGGTCGTTATCGAATCGCCTGACGCTTCTATGCTCCTTGAAAATGCAGTCTCGACTATCGGCCCTTCATACACCCACTCGCCGCCGGATTCGCTCTGCACCGCTACCATGCTGTCAAACGGGTACACCGTGCCGCTGTTTGCCGATTCGCTGTTTGTAAACGCAAGTCTCGCTCCTTCGCCGCCTCCCTGCTCGCAGTAATATATTGTGTAGTCGTTCTCTTCGCCCGTCGCTTTGTTGACCGATGCGTCAAGAAAAGAACCTGTAACATACGAACCTGTTGTCTCGTACCAGCAGTCCGCCGCCCAGTACTCGAAATACTTATTGCCGTTTACCTCTACCGCGAGCGCGTTGTCGATAAAGTCGCTCGCCAGGAACGGATAATTTTCAACCGTGCGCTCACCGACGTTCGCTCCTTTGAATCTCACCATGATCAAAGCGTCGTTCAGCCCGCCGTCCGCAAGCTTAAGCTTGGGAAACAAATTTGCGTTACCGACGATATATTCGAGGATATTTGCCATCGAGCCCTCCTGAAAAGGCTCGTCCGCCGTAAATTCCGCCACCATCTGCAACGCCGTGTTTTTTAAAAGCGCGTTGCTTTCGTTGTAAAAATTATCGCTCCCGATATCCGACAACGTATAGCCCGCGCCTGTTTTCATAGCGGCGTTTGAAGCATATCCCGTATAATTGCCGATAATCTGCCCTATGTATTCCCCGTTTCCCGCGAGAGTTTCACCGTCCCTGCGGCACTGGTACACATACACCCTTGCGCTTGCCGAATCGGGAAACTCGCGGTAGCCGTAAACGGCGTTGCCGTCGGGATTTATAAGCTTGTCCCCTGCTTTCGGGGTTATTGACCGCCCCGGCTCATATTTTTTAAGCCGCTCATTGAGACAATCGTTTGAAAACGCCGTCGGCAGCGGCGCCGATACCGCCGTCGCCCCGTCACCCTTTTCGCCTTTTTCTCCTTGTGCTCCGCGCGGACCTGTCTGCATTATCGTTCCGCTGATATGAACGCAGCCGCCGGTTTCGCCGTTAAGACTAATCATCCGTTACCTCCTTTGTAACATGAAAACAGCTCGGTCTTATAATTGTTATAACGTTTCCCGCCGCATCGGTGTACTGAACATCGTAAACGTAACTCCCGGGTCTAAGTCCCTTTGTTTCTTCGGCGGTTAATTCAAACACCGCCGCGCCGTTTTCATCAAATTCCGAAACCGCTTTGTACAACTCCTTTTTTGAAGCGCCCGCACGTTTTTTTACCGTAAAATAAACTGTGTCGCCCTGTTCAAACGCGACTGCGTTCCCGTTTTTTTCCAGCGTTACGATAAAGCTCATGCTGTCGCCGCGCGTTACTGCAATAATATTTTTATAATTCATCACACTTCACCGCCGTCGTTATTTAGAACTGTAGCTGGAATACAAAGCAAGCGCTTTCTTTCCGTTTCTGCTCGGCAGCTTGGAAACTATCGACAAGGTTTCCTTTTTGGTAAGTCCCAGCGAAGTAATATAGTTGAACGTCTGCTTGACCGCGGACGAGCTGCTTCTGCTCCAAAGCTGCTTTGCATAAAGCGTTGCGCTCGCAACCGTGTTTTTATACTTCTGCGAATCCGTCGAAGCATTTTGAGCCGCCTTTTTAAGATTGTAGCTTTTAAGCTGAAGCGCGTAGTCCTTCGCCGCCTTTTGCTTTTGATACTGATAATCACGGTTGCCCACATAGTTGTTGTAAGCAAACTGCCGTTCGTCTTTATATCTCTCGTAATCTTCGCTTTCCGCCTGAGTATACGCCGATATTTGCGCGTCAATATTGTCGAGTGCCTTTTGCTTGTAAACGGGGATAAGATCGTTGATACGCATGATATAATCGTTGTTGACCTGCGCCATAGCGGTCGCCGTGGCGGTGCCCGAGCCGGTTCCGCCCACAGAGGCGTTCATTTTTGCTCTGGCATCCTCCGTTGCGTATTTCTGCCTGCGTTCAAGCTCCTTTGCCGCAACCGCAAAATCCGCGTCCTTATAAGGGTCGTATGAGCTTTGTATGCTCTCCCTTTGCGCATTTAAGCTGTTTAAAATGTCTTTGTATTTGTTCGTATAGCCTGAATAGCTGAATTTTGAACTAGCCATCGCTTTCTCCTCCTTCCAATGACGCAATAACGTTCTGAAGTCTTTGAGAAAAATTGCCCGTGTCTATATTGTAAAGCAGATATTCCAAATCCCTTTTCAGCGAGGTGACCTGCGTTTGCAGACACTGCACCTTTTCATCCGAGTTTTCGAAGCGATCCACTGTTGAAACGCCCGAAAACGTGTTGTTTACGTCGTAACTCATTAATTTATTCACATCCTTTTTTCAATCCGCAATAACCGTTTACAGCCCGACCGGATACAGGGCGGTTTTTATTAAACCACCCTGTATTCCCGCTCGATAAACGGCACCTTCACTCTGCCCGTTCCGCTCACATTGAATTGAAAGCTGTCGCACAGAGGAATATTAAGGCTTATTATCTTACCCTCGGGCTTTGAAAACGTCTGCTGCGCCGCAGTTATGAAATCCGAGCCGTCGATGGAGTATCTGACCGAAACGTCCGCTTTCTCCAACGCCTCTATGCGGATTTTAAGCTTGGAATACCGCTTTTTCTCAGCGTAATTTTCATGGTAAACCCTCGTTGTAAAGCTCCATGCAACGACTTCGTCCGCTTCATCATCGTCGTAAACCATTTCAAGCGTCTGCTTTTCGGAACGGTCGTAAAAAAACACCCTGTCTTGATACGCGCAAATCGGTATAAGCCGCTCTTCCAGCTTGGTAAAGCATTTTTTATTAACGTCGTACATGTATTCGTTGATAAAATAATACTTGTCCGTCGCACAGCAGCCGGACACCTCCTGATATTGCAGTTCGGGGATCTCTGATGAAATACAGTACGGAGTCCCTCCCGAATACTTCATAAGCCCGTTTTCGGACAAAAACAGCAAATCGTCGCCAATTATCTGTATTGACGCGTGCGAAATGCATCCTATGTCCGCTATTTTCACTATCGAAAACGGCGTATAGCTACCGTACAGCGCATACATCGCATGCTCCTTGAATATCAGCGGCTTATCCTTATAATACGCGCAGGCGGTGAAATGTCCTCCGGCTGCAAGAGGTATGTTCTGGCACGCCGCCGCGTTTACATCTGTCGAGCCCTGCTCTGAGCCCTCAACATAAAACTTGTCCCAAACAAGGAAGTTGTCCTCATAGCATATCCACACGGCATCTGAATACACGCACATCAATCGGTTGTTAAACGCCACTATATGAATGTTGTCGTTTTGTTTTTCCACATCGCTTGCTATCATTACCACAGCCGACGTTGAGGGCGAACCTGTCATCATATACATACAAACGCTCTTGTCATCGCTGTTATAGTACGGCACAAAGATACAATCCTTGAATTTCACCGCTGAAAAGTCGCTTTTAAGATATCTTCCCACACGACCTCCCATGACGCATTCGTACGTTTGTCCGTCAAAGGTGTATTCACAGCCGTCGGCAAAGGTGGAATAATCCGTAACAACCGTGAAAATGGAATCGTCAAAGTGAAATACCTTAATGTCAAAATCCTTTGAACTGGTATACTGTTTAGCAAGCTTTGTCTGCCCTCTGACAGTGAGCGCGGGAATGTCCGACGTCATTATATTTTTGCAGTCGGTAAGCTGGCTGTCCTGAGCGTTTCCGGTCATATTAAGCCCGTAAAAGCCCGACGTTTGCTTTTTTAATATGCTTCCTGTGTTGCCGACGTCGAGCATAGGCAAATATCCCACATCAGCACCCCCTTAATAAAGCAGATTTTTGTATTGCAGCTCGTCCGGATACGTCGGCGCCACCTCGGAAACTATCATGCGAAACTCGGTGAGCGCGCTGTTGAACATCGCCGAATAATTGTTGTAAAGCGCAAAATCGCCGTTTATAAGGTTTATCTGTGAAAGAAGATAATATCCGAGCATATCATCGATATAAATATCACGGATATCAGTCGGCATGAGTCCGCGGGTCGCAATCAAAAAACCGTCGTTGACGATCTCCTTCAATTCGTCATCCGAAAGCTGTGTGGATGTTATTTGTTTTGCCCGTTCCAGTATTTTATCAATGTTCATACGCCGCCGCCTTTAGGATATTTCAGACGCCAGATTAAGCTGCGCTTCCTGCTGCTTCAAAATTTCAGCAACATATTCAGGCACTTCGACTTCTTCGCCTCTTTTTATCAAAAATGCCTTACCGTTCACAATTACCTGAACGTCGTCCCCGTACGCCCCTGCGCCTTTAAAAAGCTTAACGGCGACTTTCTTTTCCTTTGTCTGTGTATTTGCCATTAATAATCATTCCTTTCTTGTCTTTTTATAAAAAATGCGGGACGGATTCTCCGCCCCGCAAACATACAAAATAATAAATATAAGCTTTTACGTCAACGGATAATTATTTATCGTTTAGGCAACGTTCGCGCCGGTTTCAACGCGCACCATGAACGCTTGCGTCAAAATTTCGGCGGTCTTGGCGGCTTTCCAGCCGATTGTCGAACGCTGTTCGAGCGGATCTGAGGTTCCGCCGGAGCCTTTTGCCTTGATGATGGTTTCAAGTCCGCCGCCTTCAAGCTCGGTAACTCCGTATGCGTCCGCTCCGATAATAAGCGTGGAATAAACGTCCGCGCCCGAGGCGCCCTCGCCCTCGAACACCTTGGCCTCCGACGTTTCGATAAATCTTACGCCGTAAATCTTGCCGATTTCGCCCTCATACCAGTTCTGCGGGTTGTACATATTGATGTTGAGCCAGTTTTCGTCATTGGTAAGATTATAAGCGACGTCAGGATGGATGATCGCTATGTAATCGCCGTCGATTTTTCTTGCGTTCATCTTTTTGAGCGTATTCACGGCTTTTTTGACCGCATTTACTGTGAGCACGTCGGTTTTGGCAATCGTGCTCCTTGACGTTTTGGCGCCGTCTACATACTGTACGTTGGTTCCCGAGTTCAAAATCTCGCGCGTTATTGTGTCGAGCGTGGCTCCCGCCTGTTCGCCCAGCACGCGCTGCGCTTCCAGGATTGTGTTGTCGACCGCTGTTAAATTGAGCAGGTCGGAGGTGGTGACATAATCTCCGTACTGCTTGACCTCCGCTTCTACCTTCGCCCAATCGAGCTTTTTGCCGTCGGGCGTAACGCCCTCAGTCAAAGGAGTTGTAGCCTTTGCAAACGGATTGAGCTTTCTGAACTCGATGGTTTTACCCGAATTTTTCGGAATCGGGCGTTTTTGACCGAACTGGTCGTGTATCAGAAGCGGCTGGGCGTTTCTGATGATGTTTTTGTCGTAAAACGTCTTCATCTGAACAGACATATTGTTGCCTGTGGTAGCAGAAGTCGTCAGGTTTATGTTTGCGTCCGCAAACATCTGCAAATCAAAAATTATCATATATGCTCTCCTTTAAAATCTTATCTTTTCCCCTTTTGAGACCCGCTTGACAATGTCTGCGAGTTCCTCGTCCGTTAAATACCCTGCGTTTTTGGAAATACGCGCCGCGCCGGTGGCGGAAAGCGCGTTTTCCGCAGGGCGCGCCGCCGCGCCGCTCTGATCTTGAGCGCTGCGGACCTCAGATGCGGATTCGCCGATATTATCTTCACGATTTCTCACTTCGCCCATAATTTCAAGCGCCTCGCCGACGTCCAGTCCGCACGATAAAAGATTCAAAAAATCCTCGTCCAGCGCAAGCGTGCGCGCGTCCTGACCGGCATAAAGCCCTCCTTGAGCATTTTTAAGCTCACTTTCAAGCATGCTCACAAAATCGTTATAGTCCTTTTCCTCTTCTCCGTTTTTAACGACCTCGTCGATCGCCGGGGACAGCGTATCGATAAGCTCGTCCTCGTCCTTGGCCCCGAAAACCGCCAGCAGCTTTTCAATAAGCCCCTGAAGCTTTTCCAGCCTGCTCTTTTGCTCCCTGTCGTCCTTGAGCCTGCTTCCGATTATCGAATCAATGTGCGACTGATAATCCTCCTTTGTGTTGAACACCTTGAACACCTCCTTTTGTTCGTCGTTCGGTTTTTCGGGATTCTCCGAACGGGCACCGGTATCCCGCTCGGAGTCCCCTTTTTTGCGCCGGTCGGTGAAGCCGGCATTCTTTGCACCCTTGTTTGAAAACAACTGCAAAAGCGCCATGTTTCCAAACGTGTTTTTCGGCGTCATACCGAAATGCTTTCTCTGCGCGGTCTTTTCCCGTGTGTCAACAGCTAAATTAACATAATCGGGATATGCCCGCTGTATACCTTTTATCCCGACAAGAATGGTGTCGATTATGATTTTCGCCTTTTTCCCCGCGGACTTGACCGTTACTAAGCCTCCGCGGGTCTTTATATCTTCCCCTATATTCGCCAGCGCCAGTATCAGCGTGCAGTAAAGCGCCGATATTCCCGCGCAGACGATGTCAAAGCCGTGTTCCGCGTATCCCGCGTGGCCTTTAAAATCAAGCGTGATATCGGACTTCAAGTTTTTTACGGATATATCTATCATTTTATCCCTTCCCTTTATTCTGTTTTGCTCTGCTGCATCATGAGTTCCTGTTGCTTTTCCATTTTAAGCTCGTAATCGTCCGCGATATCTTTTATCTTTTCGACTATTTCATCCTTGTTGTCGATAATCATCGAATCGACGGCCGCCTGCGCGCTTTTAGCAGTCTGAGGATTGAACGCTCCTATCTTATAAAGGTCCAAAATAAGCTGGTTGTGCGTTGCTGTACTGAACGGATTTTTCTTCTGCGGTATTATCCTTATATCGAACACCGAGGAACTGAGCCCCTCTCCGCCGAGGTTTTTGTTGTCAAACGCCACATATTTATGCTGACCGTCCTTGCCCAGAATCCTGAACATACGGGAATCCGAGTAAAATTGTCGTATCAGCTCGACGCAAAGATAAACCACGTCGTGAAACGCCCTGTAGCTCGCCTTTATAACGTCCCGCGAAAGCTTGTTGCCCGTTTCCTGTAAAGCGTTGATTGCGCTGTATGCGGTAACGCCCATTGCCGTGCCTCCCTGCGTGAAGTCGCGGTTTCCGATGACCTCCTTGAGCTCGTTTATCTTGCTCTGGCGGTGTTCCATGATGTTGTACGGCACCGCCTGCGCCTGAATCGGACGGATAACGCTTTCATCCACCGTTATATCGCAGGGTATAACGTCGTTTGACATATCCAGCAGCGCTTCCCTGTTGATTCCCGAAGAATTTTTAACAAGCCAGCGCTGTTTTCCCGCCACAAGGCAGTTGCGTTCTATAATATAATCAAGCTTGTCGATATACGCCTGCGTACCCTTGGCGATATCCACCATGCCAAGCCCGAACGCGGAGTTTTCAACAGGAATAAAGCTGTCTGTAACAAACGGATACAAGCCGTGATTGTAAAGTCCGCTCTCGGAAAGATTTTTGTCGTCCTTTGTTGAATAAACCGCCTTGTTCCCGATGATCTTTGTCATATGCACGACTGTCTTTTTATCCTTGTTCACCGTTTTTTCATAACAGTCTACAACACAGCTCTTACCCTCTAAATACGCCGGAGAAACGTCGCCGAAGTAGTCGCTTGAAACGTTCGCCGCCGCGTCGTCGGGAATGTTTTCGTCGTTGTAGTAATCGCGCAGATAGTCGGTATCCTCAAGTGAAATAACGAATATGTATTTTGAATTTTGGATGTCGTCTATTCCCGGCTCGGAATAAAATCTCAGCATATCCACCTTTTTAACGGCTATATCTCCCATACCGTTTTCCTTGGACTGGTCCCACAAAACGGCGTATATGCCCGTTCCTTGCTTGAGCTTGTACCACCACACGTCAGAATACACCTGCTCGAAGTTGTTCTTCTCCAAAATCAGCGGCATAATGCCCGAAAGTATCTCCGCCTCGCGCTTATCGTTTTGCTCTCTTTCCAAAAACACCGCCTCGGGGTAATTGTCCATCGCGTCCGCATGCCTGTTCCAGCAGGCGTTAAATAAAAACGGAGTGCTCGGCTCCCGCCCGGACGCGCCGCTTTCTTTTATGTACTGCCAATAGTTCCCCTTGAACCAGTTTTCGTTTTCAATAATTTTCGCATCGAGCGCAACCCGCATTGATTTATATTTTGCGAGCGCGTCGAGCATTTTTTTTGCCTCGCTCTGCCTTTGCTTGCCGGGCATGGAAAACAGCTTTCCCATTTTGTTCACCGTTCCTTTCTGTGTTTAAATGTATTTGATAGAGAATCCATATGGATTTTCAGGTTTCGGACGTTCAAACATATTCAGCGGATCCTCACCCTGCGGAGCTTTATCCTCCGCGGACTCCTCCTTGCCGATTATCGGCAGCCGCATGCACACATACCGCGTTTCGTCATATATGTGGTCCTCGCACTGGGTGTCGATATCCTCAACGTCGTGTATGTCGTAAACCAACGTTTTCATCGTCCTTATAAAGTCCTTGCAGGTCGAAAAAACATACATCATCGGATATCCGTCGGAATCAAACCTCATTCTGTAATGGACCTGCATTTTCCCCGCTTTGCGCGAGTTGTCGGCGGGCTCGAAATACAGCTTGCTGCGCTCGAATATCTTCGCCACCGAGCCGTCCGAACCGCGGCTTTCGTCAAAAATAGACGGGTCTGCTATCCCGATTATCTTATTGCCTTTTTCATATTTGTTTTCGTATTTAGTTATAAGCTGCGCGACCTTTTGCGGATCGTACATGAGCCCTTCGTTCGGTCTCAGGGTAAGCCCTGTGTATTTGTCCTTCTTTGTGCCGTAAATCTCAGCGTATCTGTAAAGCCTGCCGTCGTTGTCAAGCGCCCAGTATCCCACCGAAAACGGTTTTGAGTAACCCCAGTCGAAGCTCCGAAACCGCCGCCACGATTTAGGAATCTTAAACGGCTCGATAACATGCGTGTTCTTTCGGGTCTTATAGCCCTTTGCATTGTCGGTAAATTCGGTGAATACCTGCCCCTCAAAAACGTCCCAGTCGCCGTAAAGCAACGCCTTTTTCAGTGCGTCCGGCTTTTGTTCAAGCTCTATTATGTAATCGCTCGTCAGGTGCGGATTGTCGGTGGCATAAGCGGGAATATACTGCACCGTGACGGTTTTTTGAGCATCGCTCACCTGCGATTTTATGTGCGTTTTATGTACCCTGAATGGTTCCTTGCCGTCGATATACCTCGCTTTCACCCAGCCGTGACCGACGCCGCCCGGATTTGTTGCGCAGCGTATACGCGGCGTGACTCCGAGACTTTTGACCGCTCTGACCCTCGTTCTCAGGTAGTTGTAAACTTCCTGTGTAAAATGCGTGAGCTCGTCGATATAAAGCCGATGCATTTCAGCGCCCTGATAAGTGTATGCGTCCTGCAAATTCCTGCAATTGCGAAAGTGCAGAACGGAACCGTTTTTCAGCGTGAAATCGTGCGACGAAGCGTTGTAGCTTCCAAGCTGCTTCGGGATAGATTCAAGTGCCAGCTTTATAAGCGTGTCGCGGAGCTCAGGATAGGTTTTTCTGAACAGATAGCTGTGAACGCCGGGATGCTCAAGCGCGTCGATAAACGCCTCCATTACTATCGCTTTTGATTTTCCTCCGCCCGCGGCGCCTCCGTAAAGTACCTCGTCCGCGCATGATTCGTGAAAAAGCTTCTGCTTTTCAGTCGGCTCGTAATCCAATGTTATCGTCATATACACGCCTCCTTTCCTTATTCAGAATTTGCAGCAATTTCGCGCGTAAAAGCGAAACTCATCAAGGATGAAAATCAAGGATTTTCATCCTTTGGGCGCGGAACATTATGATTTACCGTTATCTGTGCGCAGTCGTCCGAATCGTCTGACGCTATTCCCATTATCTTCGCTATCGCCTCCAGCGCCTTGTATTTGTCGTAAAATTTAAGCTCTATTCCCTCCTTTGTCTGTTTAAGACCCGAAATTGCCCCTGCGGCAAATTTCGGAATACGGTCGAGCGGCTTTACCGTCAAGGCTCCGTCCGTTATTTCATAAAAATCACAGACGTTGCAAAACGCCGCTTTTGCGTATTCGTCGATAATCCTTTCGGTTATCTGTGTTTCGCGATCCTCCTTTTTACCAGCCAATCGCAAACCTCCTTTGTTTTTCTGATAAAACTCTATCACAAACCCCGGGTGTGATTCAGTGTCCGTTTTCACAATGCAAAAAAGGCGTGCAAACCAAGCTATAACCCGGTTTGCACGCCTTTGAGCATTTTTTGTTTTTATCAATTTGCTCCGCCGTATTTATCACACAGCGTTTTTAACGCTCTTTTATGTATCTTATACACAGCCTTTGAATCGATGTCATAATTAAGTATCTGAGCTATATCATCCCACTTTTCGCCGTCTATATATCTTAAATGAAACATATATCTTATTTGTTCGTCTTTGATGGAGTTTATCAGCCTTACCGTATCGTTACATTCTTTACACTGCCTTTCCGCCGTTTTTACAAGCGCTTTTCTCAGCGCCGCGATATTCGTCCGCCCCGCGGGATCTTTAAAATACTGCATTCGGCGTTCAAGTCTCACAAGACGATTTGACTCCTCCCATGTTCTTTCTGACTCCAAAAGCTTAAATCTGTAACACTCCAAGCTTTCTTTAACGTCAATTCTCATCAGCTTTCACCTCGGATATTTTGTCGTAATTATTTGTTATGATAATAATATCCGTATGTAAGCGGTTTCAATTGAAATCTGTCGAACAAAGTCGCAGCCTTGTACTTATTACAAAATCAAGGTGTATTTGCTGATAATATAAAGATTGATCGGGAATTTTGAAGTCGTTTTTTAGTGTAAAAAGTATTTTTATATTGAATAAAGCGGAGAAAAGTATAAAACTTTTCTCCGCTTAAACAAATTATATGCTTTATTTATGTAAATTCAGACGTACTATGTCACTTTATGTTGCTTTTATATCCTATGAAGCTTTTGCCTGCAAAACCGTCTACGTCGGCGCGCCGCATTGCTCCGAACAGCCTGTCTTTAAATCCGCGGTCTGATTTTTCCCGCTCGGATAAAAACTCCTTTATCTCCTGCCGCTTTGTCGTGCCGTCCGCAGGACATACGCTTTTTACCACCGGAAGCCCGGATTTTTTCACCGCGCTTTTAATGTCTTTCTCGGGCGCGAACACCAAAGGCCGGATGAGCGTTAAATCCTTTCTGGAAAGATAGCTTATGGGCGAAAAACAGCCGACGCGGCCCTCAACAAACAGATTCATGATAAACGTCTCTACCGCGTCGTCAAAATGGTGTCCGAGCGCTATTTTGTTGCAGCCCGCTTCCTTTGCCGCGTCGTGCAGCGCGCCCCGCCTCATTCTGGCGCAAAGACTGCACGGATGCTCTTCTTTTTTTATGTCAAAAACGATTTCGCCTATTTGCGTGCGCTTTAAAACATATTTGATTCCGAGCCGCCCGCAAAGCTCGGATATCGCGGAATAATCCCCCTGTATGCCGCCGAACTGCGGGTCGAGCGTTATCGCGGTGACACTGTAGTCTATCCCGATAAACCGACGCAGCCTGCACAGCCCTTCGAGCAGAACTACCGAATCCTTTCCACCCGAAACTCCAACGGCAACGCTGTCACCGTTTTCAATAAGAGAGTATTCTTCAATCGCCTTTCGCATATATCCGAGTATCTTCTGCATTTTTATCCGCTCTTTTCCGTTAATCGAATAACCGTTCGGTATATTTTGTGCTTACCGCTTATTTTACACTAAACCCCGCTTATTTACAAGCGCAGTCAAAACGCAGTTTATTTCTGCAATTCGGGTATAAAGCTCCCGGCTTTTTTTGTATTTTTCGTGCAAAATATTATTATTGGTATATTTTTACTGCTCTTTTGCCTCAACAAACCAACGGTTTTCCTCCAAAAAAAGATATGTCACTGTGTTTTGTATGCGGCAGGTATAGCGTATTCCCGCGCCTCCGACCTTAAGTGAAGCGCAAGGCCGGATATCCAATATCCTGTCTATCTCAAATTTTTCTGCGTCTGACCATATGATCTCTTTCGGACGAATTTCGCCGTCCGGCTTAAACTCTGTTATAACAGAAACATATCTCTTTTTTCTGTTCATTTTTAAATCAATTCCTTTCTCTTATAGGCAAGATCATAAAAGGCGGACAAACAAGGTGAGTATATGTTTTGTCCCTGTCTCTTGCCCAAGCTGATTTTCAACTACTGCATGGCTTTAGGAAACACTATATGATCGTCATGCGGATTAAACCTCGTTATGTCCTCGTCGGAAAGCAGACAGGCTCTTTGCACGCTGTAATTTCCGAACCTCCTTTTTATTTCATCGACCGTTTTATCAAGACTTTCCAGCTTTTCTCTTTTTACCGCAGCGGAAAACATGCATATCTGCTCGGATATCCCATCATTTTCCAAATCACTCACACAGACTCCCAAGCTCCTGACGTCAAGCTCCCAGCTATAATTTTGGCTAAAAAGCTCAAACGCCGTTTTTGCAATTTCCGAGGTGATATTTGTATAATACTCTATCCGCCGCTGTCTTGTAAAAGAATAAAGCGCCGAGTTTTTCATGCTCACTGATATCACTCTGCCCTTTAGTCTTTTAGCCCTCAGTCTTCTCGCCACCGCATCCGCCAGAACAAATATGACCTCTTTTACCTCGTCCGGCGTCTTTGCATCACGCGGCAGAGTCGCCGAATTACCGATGGATTTTATCGCCCTTGCGTCGGAATATTTTGCAACGGGCGAACGATCCTCGCCGTTTGCGAACGCATAAAGCATATATCCGTTTTTTCCAAACCATCTTTTAAGATTTTCAATTTCGGTGTTCGCAAGCTGTCCTATCGTAAGTATTCCCTTTTTGTTAAGCTTAGCCTTTGTTGCCCGCCCTATCATAAGCAGGTCGCTCACCGGCAGCTCCCACACCTTTTTTCTGTAGTTCTCGCGGGTTATCTCGGTTATTCCAAACGGCTTTTTATAGTCGCTTCCGAGCTTTGCGAAAATCTTGTTAAACGAAATCCCAATGCTCACGGTTATACCGACCTCTTCTAATACCGTCTGCTGTATGCGCCTTGCAAGCGCGCGGCCGCCGCCGTATTTTTCGGCGCAGTCCGTAACATCCAGCCAGCTTTCATCCAGCCCGAACGGCTCGACAAAATCTGTGTACCGTAAGCATATGCTTCGCACCAGACCCGAAAACCGCATATATTTTTTAAAATCGGGCGGCAGAATCACAAGGTTGGGACATTTTCTCAAAGCCTCCCAAAGCGGCTCGCCTGTTTTTACTCCGAGCTCCTTTGCGGGCTGTGTTTTTGCAAGTATTATCCCGTGACGTGCTTCGGGCGAGCCGCCTACAGCTATCGGCTTGCCGCGAAGCTCAGGATGATACAACTCCTCTACAGAAGCATAAAAGCTGTCGCAGTCGATATGAAAAATTATTCTTTCCACAGCGTTCACCTTACAAACATTTGTTCTCGAAAATAGTATATAACTTTTACAATGCAAAGTCAACTGAAAAAACAGGAAACAAAGCCTGGGGGATATTAATAGCTTTCTTATACTGCATGTTTTCCCATAACCCGCCAAAATCATATTTTTTTGACGCTGTGCGCAAATCTTCTTTACAGATTTGCAAATTAAATATATAATATATATGTCTGCCTTTGGCGGGATGTATTTTTAATGTATTAAAGAGAGTGAACACGCAATGTACAAAATCGTTAAAAAACGCGAGCTCAATCCCACTGTTACTTTAATGGAAATTGAAGCTCCGTTTATCGCAAAAAAAGCCGAGCCCGGTCAGTTCATTATTTTAAGGGTAACTGACGACGGCGAAAGAATCCCCCTTACGATCGCTGATTTTGACCGCGACAAAGGAACGGTTACAATAATCTTCCAGATAGTAGGCGCAACAACCGAAATTCTCAACCATAAAAACGAAGGCGAATATATTACCGACTTTGTAGGTCCCTTAGGCGTTGCCTCCGAAACCGACGGTCTTAAAAAAGTCGCCGTCGTGGGCGGCGGAGTCGGCTGCGCGATAGCATATCCTATAGCCAAAAAGCTCAATGCGCTGGGTTGTGAGGTTCATTCCGTAGTCGGATTCAGAAATAAGGATCTCGTAATTTTAGAGGATGAATTTAAAACGTCGTCCGAAAAGTTCGTTTTGATGACAGACGACGGAAGCCGCGGCGAAAAGGGTCTGGTGACCGACGCTTTGCGCAAGCTTATCGAAAGCGGCGAGCAGTACGACGAGGTTATTACAATCGGTCCTTTAATTATGATGAAATTCGTCTGCGCGCTTACAAAAGAATACAATGTTAAAACCGTAGTAAGCATGAACCCAATTATGATAGACGGAACAGGTATGTGCGGCGGCTGCCGCCTTACTGTCGGCGGCGAAACCAAGTTTGCCTGCGTTGACGGTCCGGATTTTGACGGTCATAAGGTCGACTTTGACGAAGCTATCGAACGCTCCAGAATGTATGCGGAATTTGAAAAAAATGCGCGTGAAAAAACTTGTAATCTGTATAAAAAGGAGGTTTTATAATTGCCGGACATGAAAACACCGAGGCATGAAATGCCATCTCAGGCACCCGACGTCAGAAACAAAAACTTCCTTGAGGTCGCTTTGGGCTATTCCGAAGAAGACGCTGTCAGCGAAGCAAACCGCTGCTTGAACTGCAAGCACAAGCCCTGCCAAAACGGATGCCCCGTTTGCATTGATATTCCGAAATTTATATCTGAAGTCGCAAACCGCAACTTTGAAAAAGCTTACCAGATAATTTCAAAATCCTCCTCTTTGCCCGCCGTTTGCGGAAGAGTATGTCCGCAGGAGTCACAGTGCGAGCAAAAATGCGTTAGAGGAATCAAAAGCGAGCCCGTGGCTATAGGCAGGCTCGAACGCTTTGTCGCCGACTGGCACAATGCAAACTCATCCGAAGCCCCCGAGATTCCAGAAAAAAACGGTCACAAGGTGGCGATAATCGGCTCGGGACCATCGGGACTCACCTGTGCGGGCGACCTTGCAAAGCTCGGTTACGATGTAACCGTATTCGAAGCGCTTCACCTTGCAGGCGGAGTACTGGTTTACGGAATCCCGGAATTCAGACTTCCGAAGGCGATCGTCCAAAAGGAAATCGACACGCTTAAACAACTCGGAGTCAAGGTCGAAACCAACATGGTCATCGGAAAGATTTTATCGATAGACGAGCTTTTTGAAATGGGCTTTGAATCGGTCTACATTGGCTCCGGCGCAGGACTTCCGCGGTTTATGAACATCCCCGGCGAAAATCTCAAAGGTGTTTACTCCGCAAATGAATTTTTGACCCGCGTAAATCTTATGAAATCGTATAAGGACGATTCTCATACTCCCATTATGCACGCTAAAAAAGTCGCCGTCGTAGGCGGAGGAAACGTCGCTATGGACGCGGCGCGCAGCGCAAAACGTCTCGGCGCAGATGAGGTATATGTCGTTTACCGCCGCAGTGAAGCGGAGCTTCCCGCCCGCGCGGAGGAAGTCGAGCACGCAAAAGAGGAAGGAATCATCTTCAAAATCCTGACAAATCCCACCGAGATTTTAGCGGATGAAAACAAATCCGTGGGCGGGATAAAATGCGTGGAAATGGAGCTCGGCGAGCCGGACGCTTCCGGACGACGCCGCCCTGTAGTAAAGGAAAACTCCGAATTTACAATCGGTCTCGACTGCGTTATCATGGCAATCGGAACGTCGCCAAATCCGCTTATAAAATCCACCACTGAAGGACTTGAAACTCAAAAATGGGGC
Organism: uncultured Oscillospiraceae bacterium; assembly: GCA_964536085.1. Taxonomy (GTDB): domain Bacteria; phylum Bacillota; class Clostridia; order Oscillospirales; family Ruminococcaceae; genus CAZHWR01. The sequence continues at coordinate 49,634 of CAZHWR010000003.1, read as the reverse complement.
GGTATCATAGCAGATGAGTCGGGAGCCACCTCCCGCGAGGGAGTTTTCGCCGGAGGGGACGCCGTAACCGGCGCAGCCACGGTCATTCTGGCTATGGGCGCAGGAAAAACCGCAGCAAAGGCTATCGACGAATATATCAAAGGCAAATCGGAAAGCAAATAATTACCGTAAGCAAAAAACGGAATGAGGGCAGTCTCATGTAAAGAATAGCTGCCCGTATTTGTTGATTTGACTCGTAATCTCATTAAAAATGCTCGTAATCCTAACGGATTACGAGCATTTTTGTCTTTTTTATTTATAAATATGTATACACAATCCCCTGAAAGCCGCTGCCTGAGGCGGATTTTCCCTTATCCTTTATAAACTGACTGCTAAATTCTTATACGAGAGCCGCTCCCAGCGCCTTGCACTCGGCAACCGCATCGTCATCCGGCGATTCGTTGCATATAACGCATGGTGCGGCAAGCTGCGCGCCGTCGCTTGTGCAAAGCTCCTCCCAATTTCTCATCCATTCGCCGTCGCCCCAGCCGTAAGAGCCGAACAGCGCTATTTTTTTGCCGTTAAGCTTTGCTTCGCATGCGGTAAACATCGGCTCAAATTCGCTTTCCTCCAGCTGCTCCGAGCCCATCGACGGGCACCCGAACGCAACCGCGGAATATTCGTCCATCATTGAAGCGTCAAACTCAGCCGCTGTTTTTAAAACCGCTTCTCCTCCTTTTTCCTCAACTCCCTTGGCTACGGCATAAGCCATCGCCTCTGTGTTTCCTGTTGAACTCCAATAAACAACAGCAACCTTACTCATAAATGCATCTTCCTTCCCGGATAAATTTTGATTGGTTCAAACCGCCGTCCGCTTTATCAGTCGAATCTAGTTAGCATATGCTAACTAGACCTGCAAAAATAAAAATCCTCCTGCCGTGCATTTGAGAATCATTTTAAGTGCATTTACCGAAAAAGCTGTCAAGGCGCTATAATACGTTTAGTTAGCTTCGGCTAACTAAACGTATTATACTCGTTTTACCAATCGTTGTCAACACATTTATTCGATATATTGAATATAAAATATTTTTATCTCGGCAAGCTGTTTTAGATATTCAAATTCCCGCGGCAGATAATTTTGCCGCGGGAGTTTGCAATAGAATTATACCTATGTTGCGATGTTTATTCTGTTTAGCGCCTTTTTCAGCTTTTGCTCGGCGTACTGCGCACGCTTGTCTGACTCTTTTGCGTCAAGAATGCTGCGCGCCTTTTGCTCTGCGCGCCGCGCGCGCTCAACGTCGATTTCGTCTTTCCACTCACAGGTGTTCGCCACGATAACCGCACCGCTTTTTTCCACCTTCAGAAATCCGCCCGAAAGCGCGGCGAGCTTCCATTCACCGTCCGCAAGGATTTTTAGCGCGCCGGTGGAAAGCGGAGTGACGTAATTTATATGCCCCTTTAAAATTCCGACGTCGCCGTCCACGGCGGGGACGATGATATTCTCAACCTCGCCGTCGAAAAACAATCTGTCCGGCGTTACGATTTTCAAATGATATACCGACGTTGCTTCCGCCATTGTAAGCACCATTCCTTTGCGTTGATTTGCAGGCGTGGACTTAATAAAGCGCTGCTTTCACACAGACGCCCGATTTTAATTTCCTTCCTGTCCGGCTTTTTTAACAACATCGTCAATCGAACCTGCGAACAAAAACGCTGATTCGGGAATGTCGTCATGCTTGCCCTCGATTATTTCCTTAAAGCCTCTGATGGTTTCCTTGATCGGAACATATTTGCCCTGCATTCCCGTAAACTGTTCTGCAACAGAGAACGGCTGCGACAAAAATCTTTGGATTTTTCTCGCTCTGGAAACAGTGATTTTGTCCTCGTCCGAGAGTTCGTCCATACCCAAAATCGCTATTATATCCTGAAGCTCTTTATATCTTTGCAGTATCGACTGAACGTCTCGCGCGACCTTGTAGTGCTCCTCTCCGACTATTTCGGGTGTGAGTATGCGCGAGTTTGACTCCAACGGGTCGACCGCGGGATAAATTCCCAGCGAAGATATGCTTCTTGACAAAACCGTCGTTGCGTCCAGATGGGCGAACGTGGTCGCAGGGGCTGGGTCGGTCAGATCGTCCGCAGGGACGTAAACCGCCTGCACCGAGGTTATCGAGCCGTTTTTGGTAGAGGTTATCCTTTCCTGCAAGGCTCCCATTTCGGTGGCGAGCGTCGGCTGATAGCCGACGGCGGACGGCATTCTGCCCAAAAGCGCGGAAACCTCCGAGCCCGCCTGGGTGAATCTGAATATATTGTCGATAAACAGCAAAACGTCCTGATGCTCTTCGTCGCGGAAATGCTCCGCCATCGTAAGTCCCGAAAGTCCGACTCGCATTCTCGCTCCGGGAGGCTCGTTCATCTGACCGTAAACCAAAACGGTCTTGTCGATAACGCCGCTTTCAATCATCTCGTTGTAAAGGTCGTTTCCCTCGCGCGTGCGCTCGCCGACTCCGGTAAACACCGAAATTCCGCCGTGCTCCTTAGCGATATTGTTGATAAGCTCCATTATCAAAACGGTTTTGCCGACTCCGGCTCCGCCGAACAAGCCTATTTTCCCGCCCTTCAGATACGGCGCGATAAGGTCGACGACCTTTATGCCCGTTTCCAAAACCTCGTTTGCGGATTCCTGCTCGTCGTAATCGGGCGCGGGGCGGTGGATCGGCATGGTCTTTTTGACCTCGGGCGCGGGCTTTGCGTCAACCGGCTCGCCCAAAAGGTTGAATATTCTGCCCAGCGTCTCCCGCCCTACGGGAACCTTTATGGGGCTTTTGGTATCAACGGCATCAAGACCTCGTACAAGTCCGTCGGTCGAGTTCATGGAAACACAGCGCACGATATCGTCGCCTATGTGCTGAGCGACCTCGGCGGTGATGGTTTTACCGTCGTGCTCGATTTTTATCGCATTCAAAAGCTTCGGCAGATTTTCCTTGCCGAACCGAATATCTATAACAGGACCTACAATCTGCACTATCTTTCCGATGTTTTCACTTGCCATATGTTTTCTCCTTTAATAGGTTTAGCTCTTGCTCGAAGCCGCGCCCGAGACAATTTCGGTGAGCTCCTGCGTTATCGCGCCCTGCCTTGCACGGTTGAAGCTGAGCTTCAGTTCCTCGATCATCTGCTCGGCGTTGTCGTTTGCGGATTCCATAGCCGTCCTTCTTGCGCCCTGCTCCGAGGCAAACGACTCTATCACTGCGCCAAGAACAAATCCGCTCACATAATCGGGAATTATGCTGTCAAAAACCGCCTGCGCGCTCGGCTCGTAAAGCGTCAGCTGAGAAGGAGCTTTGCCCTTGCCGTCTGAACCGTCTGAAAACGGAATCAGCTTTTCATACTCGGTTTTCTGCGTAAGAGGTGAAACAAACTTTGTGTAAATAACATATATTTCGTCCGCACGACCCGCCAGATATTCGTCCAAAGCCGCCTTTGCGATATCCGCCGAAAGCTCGAAATCTATATACTCGCCTATTCCCTCGAACGAACTAACTATTGGAAATCCGCGCTTTGAATAATATTCACACGCCTTTTTCCCTATCGGTATCACCGAGACGTTTTTGCCGTCAAACAGCTCGTTCGCCGCGCGAAAAACATTGGCGTTGTATCCTCCGGCAAGCCCCCTGTCGCCCGCGATAACAATAAAAAGCGAGCTTTTTATTTCGCGTTGCTCGGTGTAAACCGAATCAAATTCGCTGTTCATGGCGCCGATATCCCGTATCGTACTTTTAAGAATCTCAAAATAAGGAGCACTTTTTCCCGCCCGCTCCTTCGCCTTTTTGAGCTTGGACGACGCAACGAGCTCCATGGCCTTCGTTATCTGACTTGTGCTTTCAACGCTCTTTATTCTGTGCTTTATCTCTTTGGTGCCTGTTCCCGCCACTTCGTCTCACTCCTTTATAACTATATTTTTTCCGAAAGGAATTTCTCCGTGAACTCCGAAAGCGCTTCATCGAGCGACGACTGATTTTCCTTTGAAAGCTCGCCGGTTTCGGAAATGGCTTTTAAAATGTCCGAACGGGTCTCGCTCATAAAAGTATACAGTCCGCTTTCATATTCGCTTATATCAGAAATTTCTATATCCTTTAAATAATCATTCAAAACGGCGTAGATGATAACGACCTGCAATTCTACGCTAACGGGAGAATTGCGCTGCTGCTTCAGCACCTCGACTATTCTTTCGCCCTGCGCCAATCTCGCCTTAGTGTCGCTATCGAGGTCGGAGCCGAACTGGGCGAACGACTGCAGCTCGCGGTACTGCGAATACGCAAGCTTTAAGCTTCCCGAAAGCTTCTTCATCGCTTTGATCTGCGCGTTGCCGCCGACACGAGAAACCGATATTCCGGGGTTTACCGCGGGGCGCACGCCCGAATGGAAAAGATCGGACTCCAAAAAAATCTGACCGTCGGTTATCGAGATAACATTGGTCGGTATATACGCCGAAACATCTCCTGCCTGAGTTTCGATAATCGGAAGCGCAGTGAGCGAGCCTCCGCCGTTTTCATCACTCAGCTTTGCGGCGCGTTCAAGCAGTCTTGAATGAAGATAAAATACGTCGCCCGGGTACGCTTCACGTCCCGGAGGACGCTTGAGCAAAAGCGAAAGTGCACGGTATGCCACGGCGTGCTTTGAAAGATCGTCGTAAATGCAAAGGACGTCCTTGCCCTTATCCATAAAATACTCGCCCATCGCACAGCCGGAATACGGCGCGATATACTGCAAAGGCGAAGTCTCCGACGCTGTCGCTGCGACAACTATCGTATATTCCAGCGCGCCGGCTTCGCGCAGAGTTTCAACCGCCTGCGCCACTGTGGACTGCTTCTGACCGATGGCAACATAAACGCAGTAAACGCCCTTGCCCTTTTGGTTTATTATAGTGTCGAGAGCGATAACAGTTTTTCCCGTCTGCCTGTCGCCTATTATAAGCTCACGCTGACCGCGGCCTATCGGTATCATCGAATCTATCGCCTTGATTCCCGTTTGAAGCGGGACCTTAACAGGCGTTCTTTCGATTATTCCCGGTGCGTTCGTTTCAATCGGACGAAACTCCTCCGACAGTATCTTCCCTTTGCCGTCCATCGGCTGACCGAGCGCGTTTACAACTCGCCCCAAAAGCGCTTCGCCCACAGGCACGGAAACGATTTTTTCCGTGCGGCGGACGGTGTCGCCCTCTTTGATATTTTCATCCGAGCCGAGCATAACGACGCCAACTGAATCTCTTTCAAGGTTCAGCGCCATGCCGTATACCCCGCCGTCAAACTCGAGCAGTTCGCCCGACATACAGTCGTCAAGCCCGTAAACGCGGGTTATGCCGTCCCCGACGGTTATAACCGTTCCCGTGCTTGAAAGCTCGGTTTTACTCTGATAATCTTTAATCTGCCGCTTTATCAAGCCGCTGATTTCTTCAGGCCGAAGTTCCATGCAGATTTCCTCTCTTTTAATTATTAAGCAAGATTGCCGATGAGCCTGGATTTAAGCTCGTCAAGCTGAGATCTTACCGTTGCGTCAAGCTGATTATTGCCGATTTTGAGCATTATACCGCCCAAAATCCCGCCGTCTATCTCGCTTTCAAGCGAAACCTCTTTTCCGCTGACCCTTTCAAGCTTATCCTTTAGCTTTTCAAGCAGTCCGGGGTCGGGCTCAAACGCCGTTACAGCGGTGACTTTTAAAATTCCGTTGTCAGAATTGTATTTTTTCTCATACTCCTCGGCAATCCCGCCGAGCAGTCCGATTCTTCGGTTGTCGCAAAGCACCTTTAGAAAATTCACCAGATATTCGTCCGCTTTGCCTGAAAACGCTTCGTCAATACACTGCGTTTTTTCACTGTTGGATACAAGCGGCGAACTGAGCATACGGGAATATTCCGGATACTCCGAAAACAATCTGCTGAGCTGCTTTAGCTGAACAAGAATGTCGCTGACTTTCTGATTTCCATCCGATTCGGCCGTTTCGTAAAGCGCGAGCATATATGTTTTTTCAACAGTACCAGTCATGCTTTATCACCAAACCTTCGGGTCAACATTGTCAAGGTCGTTTATAAAATCCTCGACCATCTGCCTCTGCTTTTCCTCATCAAGGCTCGAACGCACGATTTTTTCCGCCGCCATCATAGCCATATCGGCAATTTCGTCCTTGGCGGCGGCTACCGCAAGCTTTTTGTCGCGTTCGGTGCGCTCGGATGCCTTATCGATGATTTGTGCGGCGCGAAGCTCCGCCTCGGAAATTATTTCATCCGAACGCGCCTGCGCTTTTTTGGAAGCGGCTCCTAAAAGCTCGTTTGCCTCCTGCTTGGTTTTGAACAAATGCTGTTCATATTCTGATTTGAGCGCGTCCGCCTCTTTTTTTGCATCATCCGCGTCCTGATAGGTCTGTTCGACCTCCTCGCGGCGTTCATTGAGCATTTTTTTCACAGGATTATACAGAAGCTTTCGCATTATAAGCATAAGTATAATAAGATTGGCAATGGTGAATATCCACGTCCACCAATTTATATCTATAAACGCTTCGTTCATAAATTTCTCCTACTGCAATTTTGCCGAAAATAACGCTTTTACCGGGAAAGCAAGCCGCCAAACAACGCCTCCCGATTTCACTACGATATTAAAGCAAAGAGATAAGCGGATTTGCAAACAGCAAAAGCATTGCTACAACAAGTCCGTAAATACCTGTCGACTCCGCAACCGCCGCGCCTATGAGCATCGTTTGCAGAATGGTTCCTTTCGCTTCCGGCTGACGTCCTACAGCCTCCGCCGCTTTACCCGCGGCGTAACCCTGACCGATACCGGGACCTATACCCGCTATCATAGCAAGACCTGCGCCGATTGCCGAAGCCGCTAAAATAATTGCTCTTTCCATAATAAAATCCTCCGTTTTTATAGGTATCAAATTCGTTTTTATAAACAAGATCTTACGCGGTATGCCGCGTGAAAATCCGTTTTTACTGATTATGCGTCGTTATTGGCGATAAACACCATTGTGAGCATGCAGAAGATGAACGCCTGCAAAACCGCCGTAAACAAATCGAAATACAAAGAAAGCACCGCGGGCAGTCCCAACTGCAAAATCGGAATACCCACATTGAAAAGCATATTGGAGAACGTTTCAAGCGCCGCATACAAAAGCGTGGTTATGACAGTTCCCGCCGCAACGTTTCCGAAATGACGGAAGCCCATCGAAAGCGGAGTTGAAAATTCGCTTATCAGATTCAGCGGCAACAAAAGCGGGATAGGTTCAAAAAATCCCTTGAAGTATCCCTTTATGCCCTTTTTCCTAATTCCGTTTGCCTGAATCATTAAAAACGTGAGCGCCGCCCACGACATAGTCGTGTTGATATCCGCAGTTACCGAGCGAAGCCCCAAAAGACTTATCAGGCTTCCGAGTACAGACATCGTCATCAGCGCCAGTATATACGGAGCAAACTTCAAATGCGACGCGCCCATTGTGGACTCCACAAGATTATCCACCGAAACCACGATTTTTTCAGCGATTATCTGCGTTTTCTTTCGCGGTATCTTTTCCATTTTGCGCGTTAAAACAAAACAAATCAGCGCCACAAAAGCTATAATACACCACGACCACACAACCGTTTCAGTGACCTTTATGCCCCCGAACAGCGGAATCTCAAACATTATTTTAGGTCCTGATATATCAACATTCACTCGTCTGCACCCCCTTTTTCATTCTTATACACAAGCGGCAGAAACGAAACCGATATCCTGACGGAAATCATCGGAGCCGCTGCCGCGATAAAATTAATATAATCGGCGCTCGCCGCAATCGCCAGCGCCGCCGCTGTCAGAATAAAACGTATAAAATACTGCAAAGTCATATACGACTTTGCCTTCTCGGGCTGCCTTAATACCGCGTTTATGACCGCGGTTATCAGCAGCATAAATTTCAGGCAGGAAAAAACCGACCCGAAAACCGCGCCGATTATAACGCTGAAGCTAAACGCCCCCATAAACACCGACGCCGCCAAAACGATTACATCTGTTATGAGTATACCTATGCAAACCGTTTTTATTTCGCGTTTAAAGTATAACATCCGGCACTCCTGCAATTACTGCTTCCCAATAAAATCGAAACATACATTACCCATGATTATATGCTTTTTTCCATAAAAAGTCAAACGAACGCAGGCTGTTTTTTATATTCTTTATATTTATTGTTTGTGAATTTTTTGTATAGATATACGATTAAATATTAAACAGATAATTCAGAAAATATATTGGCAAACAGATTTGTCTTTATCAATATAATTAGATCCGCAAAAAAGAGCGCCGTAGGCGCTCTTTTTTATAAAATATAAATTGATTTTTCGTTTTATTCTGCACAGTTTATGCTCTGTCAAAGCCGCCCTTTTTAACAAAAAGTTCTCTTATAGCTATCGAACAGCCGGCAAGATACCCGATTTTAAGGTCAAACCTGCTGACGTACAGTTTTCTTTCGGACGATGACTTTGCGCTTACGCATACGTGTTTTTTTATAAAATCAAAGAACATATCGTTATCAAATATCTTACCGAACAGCACAACCTGCTGAGGGTCAAAAAGCGTTATCGCGTTATTTACTGCAATAACAAAATACTCAGCGGCTTCTTTGCATATTTTAGCGACCTCTTTGTCTTTATACATAAGCTCCAAGTTTGTGAATATGACATTGCAGTTGTTAACATTTCCGCCCGTCGCTTCGTACAGCGCAGGGGTCTCTTCTTCCGAATAAACCTCGCGCACTCTTTCGAGAATGGCTTTTTTGCTGCAAACAGTATCCAAACAACCGACTTTACCGCATTCGGGGCATTTTATGCCCTGCATCTTGATCGAGGTATGAGCGATGTTCACTGCATTGTTGCCGGATCCGCGGTATGGCTTGTTATCGATGAGAACGGAAGCGTCGATTTCGTTTCCGAACCTTATAAACATAACATTGTCCGGCTTAACGCCGTCCATATTGAAGTCGATTTCCGCCTGAGCCATTGAATTGACCGTATCCGAAACGACTACGGGAAATGCGACCAGCTTTTCAAACGAAGCCTTAACCGACGCAAAATCAGGAATCAGACCGTTTGTTTTTATATTCAAATCTCTGTAGTGATCTTTAGAAACGCAAACACCCATTCCGAGTATCATGTCGTCCGTCAGACAATTGTTTTGTTTAATAATTTCGATATTTTTAACTATTTTTAAAAACATCTCTTCGAGCGACAACTCGCGATCAAGCTCCAAAAGGATTTTTTCAAGCGTTTCTCCCGCAAGATTTGTAAGACCTATAGAAATAAAGCCGCCGTCCACAGTCAGTCCGAAAACAAATTTATAATTCGGGTTAATGTCAATAAGGATCTTTTTTCTTCCGCGGGTAAGCTTCTTGCCCATGTAATTAGCTTCGCCTTTTTCATAAATAACGCCCTGCTCAATCATTTCGTTGGTTATTATAGTAACCGCAGCTCGGGTGATATCAAGTTCTGAAGCAATATCGATTCTCGATGTAGACCCGCACTGTCTTAAAATATTTAAAACCTGCGTTCTGTTCCTTCGCTTCAAATCAAGCTTACTGATTCCGAAATTGTCCATTTTCAAAACTCCCTTGGTGAGATTTTTACCCCCATCATTTTGACCCATCCTTAAATCATTTTGCTAAAATAATATTACCAAATTTTCAAAAGCAATCGATGAATAAATTGTAAATTGTTTTTAATACAGTTCGCAAAATCATATTAATATCGGTTGAATTTGTTCTTTTTTTAGCGCAAATTGCAAAGTTTCATCAATTTTTTCAAAATCCGCCACAATAGAAAACGGTTTTTTAACCGGATTATCCTGCCCAAACGGAACAAAGAAATAATTTTTATAATTCAAAAGATTCCCTAAATTTTTGGCTGTTCCGGCAAGGCTGTCGTTGCTCGCAAGCGCGACTACGACCGGCTTTTGAACTCTTAAATGCGATTTTGCCGCCATCGTTACCGATGTGTCTGTCACAGAATTTGCAAGCTTTGCAAGAGTATTTCCCGTGCAGGGTGCTATTAAAAGGATATCTATCATATCCTTCGGACCTATAGGCTCCGCTGAGCAGATATCGCTTATTATTTTTTTACCGCATATGGATTCTATCCTGTCTATATGCTCGTGCGCCTTTCCGAAACGGGTATCGGTCTGTGCCGCGTTTTGCGACATTATCGGATATATATCATACCGCTCGCTCAGCTTCTCCATTTCAGATATTGCCCGGCTGAAGGTGCAAAACGAGCCGCAAAGTGCAAATCCAAGCCTTGTTTTTGCCATTTTGTATAACCATTCCCTTCTTTCACAAATAACGCAAATGCGGCCTGCGCCGAGCAGTTGGGTCAAACGTCGCCGCAGACAACAAATCGCGCGGACGAAAGCTTAAAAGCACAGAACAGCCCCGCCAACGGGCAAGCCAAAGTCCGTCTGTGTTCGACCTGTTTTTTAGATTTCTTCTTCATCCAACTCCGACAATATATTGCCGATCGTGTCTTTTATAATCGCGCCCGCGCTGACAGGAGCGGATTTTCCGGGGAGCGACAACGCCCACACCGTGTTTAACGAAAGCTCCTTGGCCGCGTCGAAATCCACTCCTCCCGGCTTCGAGGCAAGATCGATAACAAGACAGTCTTTCTTTAAAACCTGCAGAGTGCGCTTGTCAAACAATACCGCGGGAACGGTGTTGAAGATAACGTCCGCGTTTTTTGCGGCTTTCGGAAGCCCCGATATTTTAACCGCATCCGCGCCGTAAATTTTCGCCCATGCAAGATCGCTCTGCTTTCTGACCGAAACCGTTACATGCGCGCCGAACGCGGTCAAAAGCCTAACAAGCACCTTGGCTATCCTTCCAAATCCGGTGACTATGCATTCCGAACCATACAATGTGAAGGGCAAACGATCTACGGCTATCGCGATCGCTCCCTCCGCAGTAGGTACTGCGTCAGAAAAGTCAAACAGTCTTATATGCAAAAAGCCCGCCGCGAATCAAAATTTGATTCGCGGCGGGCGCAAAATATTCAATTTTATGTCATCAAAATAAGGCTTTTATCTATATTTTCGATTTTTTAAAATCTGTAACGCCGCTTTAACGGAGTTTACACAAGTTTTGCGGCTGAATATCATGCACACCGCGGCGTAGTAAATCACAGCCGCTACACCGACCGCCGCCGCAAACAAAACAAGCGTAAAATAACCGCTTATTTCCACGCTTATATGCGACAGCACGAATGAAAACGCGAAAAACGCCGCAATAAAAACAACCCATCTGAACACGGTTTTTTTATAGTTTAAGTCAATAAGCTTTGCGTTAACATACCATATCGAATAAACCGCGCTGTATAAAAACGCCGCCGCCGACCCAGCCACAACGCCGAAAATACCAAGAGGCTTTACTAAAACGAGCGAAACGGCTATGTTGATGACCGCTTCCGTGAGCGCCTTTTTTCTTGTTTCGATAAATTTACCCGCAAAATTTATTGTGTATGCAGACGGAGTCCTGCACCAATTTAAGAATTTCATTATGACAAATGCAAGCGGCAGATAGTCGATAAAATAGTTGATATCGGTGACTCCCGCCGTGTAAAGCCGCATAAACGGGATTATTATCGCATAAACGACCGTACATATAATAAAACACATTGCAAAATAACCCAGCTCGTAAAAATCGTAAAGCTTCGCATAGCTGTTTTTATCCCTGTTATACTCCTGTCCAAGCGCCGCTACAACACTGTCGTTGATCGTTGTAATAAAATTTTCCATGACATTGAAGATAAGGTTGTACATTATATATACGCTCGCCATCTTCAAATCATAGACAAGAGAAAGTATAACAACGTCGGTGTTCTTGAAAACGATTCCGCTGATTTGATGAACAAGGACCGCGTTTTTCTGGGATATTGCGCCGTAATCCGGGGTCGCCTTTAAATTGAGCCATTTGTAGTTGCGCCTGATGTACGCTTCAAAAAACGCCATCTGAAACATCGACAGTACAAAATACACCGTCTGCACCGCAACTATATCAAATCCCGAAAGTATAAGAACGATTTTTGAAACGCTGGCAATAATATTAGCCGCGGAGGATATTATCGTTATGATATAAGCCTTTCCCTCCGCCAAAAGCAGCTGCTTATACTTGCCCTGAAAGAAAAAATTGATAACGTTTCCTATACCGGTGAAAAAGATGACCAGCACAACGGTTTTATAATCTATCGACGTATCCAGCATAAGCGGGTAGACAAACGCAAACAGCAAAAGCACAATAAAATATATAACGCCCGTGCGCTTATAGTAAAATGACGTAGCTGAAAGTATTTCGTTTATCTTGTTTTTATCCCCGTTTACAATAGGCTTGTAAAGCGCCTGCACAGTCGCCGCGCCGATTCCCGCTTCCAGCAGGGCTATATAAACGAATATATCGTTTATCGACGTAATAAGACCGTTTGTTTCCGAGCCGAAGTTCACCAAAAACAGCCGCGGAATAACAAGCCCCAGCGCAAGAATAACAAGCTGGCACAAAACGCCGACTATTAAATTATAAGCGCTTCTTCTGAATCTCATATCAACGCCGCCGTCCTTTGCCGTAAATACTGCATATATTTTATAATCATAGCGCGCATATGTCAAATACAAAATACGCGGCGGGCGAATATAAAGCGTTTAAAAAAAATATAAATTTATCAAAAAGCGCGTTGTCGGCGCGTGCAAAAAGGTGATCTATGTGAAAAACCGATCGGACTGTGCGCCCATGCTTAACGTTTGCGCCTACTGCCGCGTTTCGACCGACAAATCCGACCAGGCAAATTCGCTTGAGGCGCAGAAAAGATATTTTTACGACTGCATTAGTAAAAATCCCGACTGGCGGCTGACGGAAATATTCGCCGACAGCGGAATAACCGGAACCAGTATCAAAAAACGTACGGCGTTCAAAAAGATGATAGGTTGCGCTCTCAGCGGTGAAATCGACCTTATCATAACAAAGGAGGTCTCGCGCTTTGCCCGAAACACCGTGGACGCGCTTACATACACACGGCTTTTAAAGCAGCATGGCGTCGGTGTGCTGTTTTTGTCCGACGGTATCAATACCTTAAGCTCAGACGGCGAGCTGAGGCTTTCCATACTCTCTACCATAGCTCAGGAGGAGAGCCGTAAAACCTCCGAGCGGGTTAAATGGGGTCAGCTTCAAAGCATGAAGCGCGGCGTTGTCTTTGGAAACGGCGTATACGGCTATGACCTTAAAAACGGCGTGCTCACAGTCAACGAAGAGCAGGCGAAGACCGTTAAGGAAATTTTCAGACTGCGCGTTTACGAAGGCTTAAATCCGCGTCAGATAGCCGAACGCATCAGCCGCCCGGAACGTGAATGGAAAACCGAAACCATACGCAAAATGCTGAAAAATGAAAAATACTGCGGCGACCTTGTCTGCCGAAAACAGGAAACAGTGGACTATTTAAACCATACACGCCGCACAAATACTCAAAACAGGATAATTATAAATAATCATCATGAGGCGATAGTGTCAAGAAAGCTTTTTTTACAGGCTCAAACCCGCACGGCACATGCAAAAAAACGAACGCAGTAGGTACTGCGTTTAAAACCGCGAGTTCTTCACGCTCAAAATAATCTATAAGCTTAAGATTTTTTCTTCCGCAAAGCTCGCAAAGCGTTGCGCACGGCTTCCCGGCTAAAACAACGGCAGAATGCTTTGCGTATTCCAAAACGTCCTCTATTCTGAGCGTGATATCCGACAGCGGCATGTTTACATGCTCATTATCCACGCTCGACAAAATCGGGAAAATGATAATGTCGGGCTTAACGCTAAGCTCGCAAAGAGAATTTATATTGATAACGTCGCCGAAAGAATCCTCAAGACCGATTGCATAAACCTTATAATCCGCCGCAAGCAGTCTCGCCACATAAATCTGCCGTTTATCCCCTCCGGCAATCAAAACAGTCGTATCCATCATACTTTCCTCCAAACGCGATGGTTTGCGTACACATTATTTTATGACGGGGCTGTTCATTAGGTTACATTATATAAACAAACTCTTTGCCGGACTCCGCTTTATAATTGTCAGAGCAAACCGATTTAACAAGTCTGTAATTTGATTTTGCCCCTGCCAATCACACCGCAGCCAATAAATGAAAAATCACCGATGCTGAATTTCTTTTCCGTGATTTTCTTCACAAGCTGTCTGCACTCGATAAATTCATCGGTTACAATCACAAAATACTGCTTACTTTTCTGACTGACTAAATAAAAATCCTTATCCGTATTTTTTATGCTGTTGATAATTTTCGGAATTTCAAACGGCGCTTCAAATAAAATTCCGATTGCGTAGTCTATTATTTTTTCTTTCTTTGTCAAAATTTGTTTGCCGAAAAGATAATGTACTTCTGCTTCGGATGTTTTTCACAAACAATCATGTATTTTTTCCCTGTTTTCTTAACCAGCCTGCCGCTGAATTTGCGGTCATATTTGTAAGCGTTAAGGTCAATTTTTTCTCTGGTCACCGATAAATCAAGCTTTCCCCGTCGTCCAGAAGATAGTCCACGCCGATATTGAGCGGCTCGGACAGCTGTTTTAAATTGCTGATATCCGGCATCCCTCTTCTGACTCCCATTTTGCATTGCATAAACGTTTGGCGGAAAAACCGTTTTCACCTAGTTTGGTTAATTCTAAAACAATTTTTTAACGAACTCCCCACAGAAATTCAAAGAACAGTTAAAATTATCGTTACAAATAACGTGTATTATTGATTTAACAAATTTCACATTCGGAGGATTAGTATGTATATTTTAAAAAATGCACTGCGAAACATTATTCGGTCAAAAGGGCGGAATATTTTAATCGGCATAATCGTGCTTGCAATAGCAACGTCGAGCTGCGTTGCGCTTTCGATTAAACAGGCATCGGCTACCGCGCGCGAACAGGCGCTTTCAGGCATTAAAATCACCGCCCAGATATCGGTGAACAGAGAAAAAATAATGAACAACGCTTCCGACCGTTCTGAAATGATGGAAAACATGCAGAACATTGAATCGCTCACTATCGACGATTTACAAAAATACGCCGAAGCGGAATGCGTAGAGGATTTTTACTACACCCTCACCACCGCTATGAACGCCGGCGGCAAGCTTGAACCGGTCGATACAACCGGAATCGAACAAGACAGCGATGACGATGACGGCACAAGCTCGTCGAGTTCATCTTCAAGCGGCTCCGGCTCAAGCTCTTCGAACACTGCAAGTAAAGCGTCCACATCGGCATACGGAGGAGTTTCCGTCACAAATATGGCAACAAACACCGAAACTGCCGCAGGAGCTGTTCTCCGCACCGAAACAGCCGATGAGGCCGCAAGCTCTGAGGAATCGGTATCGTCAGAAAGTGAAACATCAAGCGAACAGACGCAGTCGGAGGAAACCGCTTCCTCTGAAGCAAACACATCCTCCGAAAGCACGTCATCCGAAAGAAACTCGTCCGGAAGCGGCAGACCGTCCGCTCCCGGTAATTCAGGCGGCAATACGCCGCCGTCCGACGGCTCAGACGGCTTTGCAGGCGGCAACGGCAGAAGCGGCGGCAGCGGTAACGGCAAAAGCGGCGGTGCAAGTAACGGCGGCTCGGGCTTCGGCGGCAGTGCAAACGGCACAACTCCAGACACAGGCATTACAGACGGTGCAATTGTCGGCGACATAGGCGGAGGGAACATTGATCGCAGCGCTTTTGCGGCCGGTATTATGGGAATGCAAGGCGACTTTACCGTTGTCGGATACAGCTCTCTTTCCGCAATGACCGACTTCACCGAAGGTACAAAAACAATTACCGACGGAGAGGTTTTCGACGTAGAATCCAAAGATAAGGTCTGCATCATAAGCAGCGAGCTTGCCACATATAACAATCTCAAGGTGGGAAAAGCCATAAAGCTTGTAAACCCAAATGATGAGGACGAAGTAATCAAGCTCGAGATCGTCGGCATCTACACCGACTCCGAAGCGTCCGCAACCGACAGCACCCAAATGCAGGGCTTTTCCACCTCGCAGGATTCCGCTAACCAGATTTATATGAGCTATCCTGCGCTAAAAAAGATTACAAATGCGTCTATCAAAAACGAAACTGTTGAAACCGAAGAGGACACAGGAAGAACATCCTCTACCGCGCTTCGTGAGCAGGAAAGCGGCACATATGTGTTTGCGGGTCTTGACGACTACGAGAAATTTGAAGAACAGGCGACAGAGCTCGGTCTTACGGACGACTACACCATCTCATCGACCGATGTTTCCTCGTTCGACAGCAAAATAGCTCCGCTCGAAACACTCGGAACATTTGCAACATACTTTTTGCTTATTGTTTTAGGTATAGGCGCTATAGTACTTATTGTTCTGAATATATTCAATATTCGTGAACGCAAATACGAAATAGGCGTGCTCGCCGCTATCGGAATGAAAAAGTGCAAAATCTCGCTTCAGTTTTTAAGCGAGATCTTCATCGTAACATTTATCGCTATTATAATAGGAACCGGAATCGGTGCGACTGCTTCGGTGCCGATAACCAACGCCCTGCTTGAAAATCAAATCTCCACCTCCCAAACCACACAGGAAAATCAGGAACGAAACTTTGGACGCGGAGGCTCTGAAAGCGGTTTTTCAAAAGGAGGCTTCGGAAATCAGCAAGCTGATTACATAACCTCCGTTACCTCGGCGACCAACTTCAAGGTGGTGGCACAGCTTATGCTCGTGGGCGTTATATTGACGCTCGCCGCGGGATGCGTTGCGATAATATCTGTCCTGCGGTACGACCCGCTTAAGATATTGACGATGAGAGATTAACGGAAGCCTTCGGCTTCCGTGCCGAGTTTGACTTTTTGCGCCGAAAGGCATTGGCGCAAAATTCGCTTTGCGAACCGTTAAACTCGCGGCGTAGCAAAAGATTTGATATTATAGAGTCTTGCTAAAATGCAAAAGCATATTTCACTCATCGATTAACCGATACTTCAGGCTTCCGTGCCGAGTTTGACTTTTTGCGCCGAAAGGCATTGGCGCAAAATTCGCTTTGCGAAACGTTAAACTCGCGGCATAGTGAAAGATTTTAGATTACCGAGTTTATGTTAAAGCAAAAATACCGCCGGCAAGGTAAAAAATTTCGTATATCCATTCAATTCATCCATAAAACAATTTAAAAAAGGAGCGGTCAAATAAATGAGCATACTGTCAATGGAAAATCTTACGTTTTCATACAATAAAAATTCAATAAAAGTAATAAATGATTTGAGCTTTAGCTTCAACGAAGGAAAAATCTATGCCGTAGTAGGCAAGTCCGGCGCGGGGAAAACCACGCTTTTGTCTTTGCTTTCGGGGCTTGCAAATCCCACCGACGGCAGGATTTTATTAAACAACAAAGAAATAACCAAGCTTGACAAATATAAATACCGAAGCAAATACATCGGAGTTGTTTTCCAAAGCTTCAACCTGCTCCCCAAGCTCACCGCGGCGGAAAACGTAATCCTCTCTATGGACATTTCACGCAGAAAATTCAAAAACAAAAAAGAATACGCGCTTCAGCTTCTGGAAAAGGTCGGACTGAGCCCCGAGGAAGCAAACCGCCGCGTTTTGACTCTTTCGGGCGGTCAGCAGCAGAGAGTTGCAATCGCAAGAACACTTTCCTACGACCCCAAAATCATCCTCGCGGACGAACCCACAGGCAATCTCGACGGCGAGACCCAAAACGCCATAATGGACATTTTCAAAAATCTCGCCCATAATGACAACAAATGCATAATAATCGTCACCCACTCGCCCAATGTCGCGGGCATGTCAGATGAGGTGCTCGAAATCAGCAGAAACGCCGATGAACCGAACAATCAGCACAACGGTTCCGATAGCCAGACCGCCGTATGAGCGGCACAATAAAACGCCTTTCATAATTAAATAACATAAACCAAAAGCGCCGTGTTGATTTATTTTCACGGCGCTTTTGGTTTATGTGTTTTTTGAACTGTACTTAAAATTTTTTCAGTTCTCCGCTCACAGTCTCAATAATATAATCCGCCTGTTCATCTGTCAAAACAGTGTTAAGCGGAAGCGATATCTCATTTTTATATAAGCCGTACGCATTCGGAAAATCAGAAATATCAAATCCAAGCTTCCTATACGCCGTGAGCATCGGAAGCGGCTTATAGTGCACATTAGCCGCTATTCCCTTTTCAGCCAAACGTTCTATGACAGCATTTCGCCCGCATTCATCAGCCTTTAATATCCTCAGCATATACAAATGTCCGCTCGAACTTGAATCGGAATCGGGAAAATGCTCCAGACTCACGACCCCGCCGCGTAAAAACGCACGGTCATACCGATTTATCAATTCTTTTCGGCGCGCAAGCATATCGCCGTACCGTTCAAGCTGTTTTAACCCTATCGCGGCGGCGATATCAGTCATATTGCATTTATAACCGAGATGAATTATATCATACTCCCACGCTCCGGGCTTGTCCTTGGAAAACGCATCCTTGCTCTGACCGTGGAGCGAATAGAGCATATATTCTTTATAAAGCATATCGTCGTCAAGCTCCTCACGGGACTTCCACACCACCGCGCCGCCCTCGCCGGTTGTGAGATTTTTCACAGCGTGAAAGCTGAACACCGTAAAATCGGCAAAACTCCCGCTTTTCAAGCCGTTTTTTTGAGCGCCGAAGCCGTGCGCCGAATCCGCGATCACTACAGCGCGTGAAAAAAGCTTTTGCAGTTCTGTATCAGGCTTGAAAAGTGCCTTTTTGCTGCTGACCGCACTGAAAATCTTGTCATAGCAGCACAGCTTTCCTCCGATATCAACGGGTATCACCGCCTTTGTCCTTTCGGTAATAAGCTCCGCCATACGTTCGTAATTCATTTCAAACGAATCGGGATAAGTGTCGCAAAGCACTATTTTCGCGCCGACATGCGCGATAACGCTGGCGGACGCCGTATATGTGTACGCCGTGGTAATAACCTCGTCGCCCTCGCCTATTCCAAATATCCTGAGCGTGGTTTCAAGCGCCGCGGTCGCGGAGCTTAAGCACACCGCGCGCGGCGCGCCGATATACTCCGCAATCTTTCTTTCAAAATCCTTTGTGCGCGCGCCCGTTGTTATCCAGCCCGAGCGCAGAGCTTTTGCCACCTCGTCTATTTCAAGCCCGGATATGTCCGGCGGTGAAAAAGATATATTCATTTTTAACCAGCTTTCTGTATATTAATAACCTGCCGGATGCCTTTCAGGCAATCACGGCGGAGCATGATTCCGATAAAACTATTATAGCCCGATTGAAATGTATTTTCAACCGGGCCGTTTTATCGCTGCTATACCGCTTTTTTTAACCTTGCCGCAATGACCGTCATGTCGTCCGCATGCTCAGGTGAACGCCTTTTTGCCTCTCTTAATATCCTGGCTGCAAGCTCCTCGGTAGGTCTATGAGCCGACAATTCTATTTCCGCTTCAAGCCATTCCTCTCCTCCTGACAAGACCCCATCGGACACCATCACCACCACGTCGCCGCCCGAAAGCTTATAGGTCGAGCAGTCGAACGTTATATTTCGCAGTATTCCTATAGGGAGCGAGTCCGAATCCACGCAGAACACCTCGGAACCCTTTTTGATGAATGTAGCCGCCGCGCCCGCTTTATACAGCGAAACCGTGCCCATGTAAAGGTCGAATTTTGCTATGTCCAGCGTTGCTAAGGATTCGTCGTCCGATTTTACTATGAGCGACGCGTTTATGAGCTTTAACGCCGACGCAAGCCCGAAGCCCGCCTTTATCAGCTTTAGTATCAGCGAACAGGTCATCACCGAATCTACGGCCGCGCGTTTGCCGCTTCCCATACCGTCACTTAAAATCAGATGGGCATAGCCCTTTGCGTCCACAAAAAATTCATATGAATCCCCGCATGTACCGCCGCTGACGGACGACTGAGCTGTGTAAAAATCTAGCGTGTAGTTGGCCTGCTCAAAAAACGAAAGCTTTGTAACGCCTCCCGCGGCGACAACACTCGGTACCTCAAATTCCCTCCCGAGCGTGTCGGACAGCTTATCCGCCAGAATTTGCGCTGAACAGGCGAGTGTGTCGGGCGTATAAACATCCAGGCTCATCCTCGAATATTTGTCGATGAATGCGCTCACCTGCGTCGTGCTTATCTGCATTTCGTCCAGTACTCTTTTTGCCTTTACCGCGGATTTTGGATCAAGCTTTACTATATCGGATAACTCTCCGCTTATTTCACATAGCATATCAGCAATGCCCTCAAACTGTTCTATCGCTATGCTTCTCGACTGGCTTATGTTCCTCGCAAGCCGTTTTTTGTCCAGATAAACTCCGTAATAACTGTTCACAGCATTTATTAGCTCTTTTGGTTTGCAGCAACGGTCGGAAAGTCCTTTTGGCATATCCTCCTGCCTGACCTTTCCGCTTGTCCTGAGTTTTTTTGTGAATGAATTTAATGCGCTCATAGTGTCGTTATATGAATCCTCCCAGCACAAAAGTCTGAAACCGCATTTTGTGCATACCTTATCCGCCGCGTTTGTATAAACCGTTGATATGTCCTGCGCTGAAACGCTTTCCATCTGCTTTGAAACCTTTTTTACCGAATCGCTCAAATCGTCTATAGCGCCCGAAGCCATCTGAAGCTTCGCCGCCACCGCCCTGTTGACCGAAGCCGGTGAGTCCGCCTGCTTTTTTGCCTCCGAATAGCCCACGGTTAAAACACTCAGCTTTTGGGTGGCTCTCTTGGGAATTGCCGTAAACAGAACCGAGGCGATAAAAATATCCAGCATTTGATATATCTGAACCTGCGACGCGCCAGATACCACCGTAAACGCAGTAGCAGCGACGATAAACATAGCCGTCTGCGCGGTTTTTCCAATCGGCTTTATAACTCCGCCGAAAAATGAAGCAAGCGTTAATATCCCCGCTGGAGCTGCAAACTCAGCGCTGTAAAGTATAGAGCAAACTCCGGCGATTGAACCGCCTGTCACAGCGCCCGTTACTCCGCGGGCGTCCATCAAAACAAGCGTTAACAACACGCCCAATATACGCCCTACATTAACATACCCCGTATCTATAGAAAAGAGTGAAAGTATAAGCACTGCCAGCACCACCAGCAGACTGCTTATTTGGGCGTATGAATCAATCGGTTTTTTCCCGCTCACAGTTTTAAATGCAAGCCAACAGAAATATGTCATGCTTCCCGCCATAAAGCTTTGCGCAACGGCTATAATTATATTGACCGTATTATTGTTTATCAAAAGCGTCCATATGAGTCCCGTTCCCAAAACCGCAATCGTACATACTATACAGTTTACCGTAGCCTCCAGTCCTCTTTTTGATATCGCTCCCGAAAATGCCTGAAGGCAGAACTTTACTGTCAGCACTAAAATAGTTGCGATAAAACAGGAAAGATTGTTTATCATTCCTCCGAACAGCACATAACCCACCATACTGCCAAAAAACGCCGTTATGCTCAAGCCGTAAGGAAGCGCCGCTATTATCGCCGAGGTAAACGGCGACAACGTTCCTAAAACCTGCCCGTTTGACGCAACAAACGAAAGCAAGAATACGATGGGATAATACGCTTTGCGTTCCAGTGTCGGAGTAATATTCCTTTCCTTTATAATCGCCTTGACAGTTTTCACATTTATCACCATGCCTTAAAAGATAATCCCGGTTAGTTCTAACGCGCCGTTCTTGCTGCAAATCAGCGCCATGAAACCATTATAAAAACTGCCGTGCGAAAATTATGTCAAAATAATGCCCGCAACAAATTATTTTATGCGCACAAATAAACGAATATTCCTGCGGAGAAATTAAAGTACCATAAAAGGCAACGATTCTCCTTATAAAAAAGACCTTTGTGCTACTATATCATAAAATCAGCTATCCTATAAATTCCAAACCTTTCCCCATAGCGTAAAAAAAACACGCTATGCTGCATATAATGTGCATATAGCGTGTTTCTGCGGATTATTTAATTATGCTTTTGTGCGAATTTTTATGCGCCGTAATTTCGGTTTGTCGCTTGTTTGTCGCTTAAATCTATAAGCAGATGCTGCACGATAGCAAGCGTTTAACTGAAAAACTATTCGTTAATCAACTCGACAATCCAGTTTACCCAACCTTTTATGGTAGAAGAACGCCGCTCAAAGGTGCTATCGCTATTGACATTATATAGGTTGGATTTTTTCATAGTCTGTATAATTTCATTTTTGAGCGGCATAACACCTGTTTCAAAATATTTTTTTAGCGTGTCAGAAAATGCGCTATGCGCCAAAATACAAGCGCAGAATGCTAGTTGTCTTTGCTTATATCCCATATTTAGGATTGTACGCCCCTTGTCAGAAAGTTTATATAGTGGGCTGCCATTTTCCCGCTCTTTTTCTATAAGCCCTAAATACTGCGCTGCATCAGTATAATAATTTGTCTGTCGTGCGTCAAAAGCATAACGCTCAGTCACTTCATTACGACTTAAATCTTGAACATTAAGCAATTCACAAATGTTAATAACACGTTCAAATTTGTCAGCCTGCGGAAACGGCAAACTGGGTTCACCTTTGCAAACAACTGAATACAAAACCTGTTGTATATCATCCGCTGTAATGGCAGTGTCTTCAACTGTATAGTTGCGTTGTTGTATAATGGCAATAGAATTATAATTGTTTGGTTCCTGAAACTCATACTCATAAATATGATAGATACCGTTTGAGTAAATCATAAACAGCGGTCTGACAGGTTTTGTTATACGGCTCTGCCATACTCTGTACGGATAATAAAGCTGCCGCACCAAAAAATCCTCGGAAAGATCGCGCTTTGCTTCAAATAAAGCAAGACTGCGTATACCCTCATATGCCGCATCAATTTCAATCTGTGAATTACTTACGGTAACGCAACAAGACGATTTACTTTTCAGGTTATTGATATGAAAATCGAACGAACCCGAACCCATTCTGCCGGAAACTGTTGAGACAATTTCTTCGTCACCCAAAAAGTCCGCGATAATACCCGACGCAACAGCACAGTTTAGTGCAATCGCTTCGCTTGGTATGTTGTTACTGTCTAAACTCTGTATGTATGAGGGCAGCGGCGCTCTGGTAATAGGGGCGTTGTCCGGCTCAAATTTGTGATACGCATCAAAATGGGAAATAACATATTCTCCGCAGGTTACGGGAAGAATAGAAAGTCCGTTATCCGAAAATATCCGCGGCAGATTGATAATGTGGTCAAACTTGGTAATTAAGCGCGGTTCGCGCACTTCTTTAGTTTGTCGGGCGGATATTTAAAACCGTCCTGTCTCATCAATATGCTTCAAAATATCATATTTATTAAACAGCAATTCCCACGCAGTATCATTTAAGCTCCGGCAATGATAACCTCATAATATTTTCTGTATTGTCCATTTCCTAAAAATTCAATAAAGCCGTTATCCCTCAAAAGTTGAAGTTGTTGTCTGATTTTTCGACCAAATGCCCCATTCTTACTTTTCAACTCATATTCACTATTACATTCGGAACAAAAGGGATCGGCAACCGGACGGTTATTTTCAAAGTGTTTAAGATGTATATTCCCATATCTTGGGCAGTACATATTTTCACTAACCCAATTTTCCGTCATAACTATGGCTGCCTGTGAACCCGAATTATATTTTTCGGCTATATTACTGCTGAGGTTAAGCCGCATATACATCCACTCCTTGCACATAAAAGCATTCTTGGGTGTTTTCGTATTTTCCCAACTCGGCAATAAGTGATTCTACATCGTTTTTTATGACAGTATATACGCATATTAGATCTGAATTTATATCGTTTATTTAGGCTGTGTTCGGCTTAAGATAGAACAGCAACGCTCCACCGCCGACAAATGGTTCAAAGTATGTTGTTATCCTGCTCGGCAACAACGGCTTGAAAGTTTCTAAAAGCTGTCTTTTTCCTCCCACCCATTTTAGAACAGGAGTCACAAGTTTATTTTTCTTTATGTTATCCTTCCCCTCTTCGCGCTTCAACGAAAATCGTACAACAACACATAATAGTCATGCCGCATTTTATCCAAAAAGTCAACTGATCTGGAACAAGTTTTGCAGGGGCTTTAATTGTTTACCATTTCTGCTATTTCCTTCGCTTGCAGTATAACATCGGATCGGTTTTATACACCTTATAAACATAAACGCAGATTATATCGTACAAAACTTTCCCCCCTAAATCACGACTGTAAATTCGCTGCAATGCTCATGTTCCCCACGCATGATGCCATAATCATTGCATAATCACTACAGCAATATCCGCCAAAGACAGCGCCCAAATCAACCATCTCAACGCTGCACTTAGAAAGCCCCATACGCCGTCTTTATTCACAAAAAAACATAACCCCGTTTGTGCATAAAAAAGGCGCTTTTAAAAAGCGCCTTTTTTATTCTATATTTCTTTTAATCTTCTTTAGCCTGTTCTATTACCTTTGCCTCCAAATGGCTCGGAAGCTGTTCATAGCGGACAAAATTGAATGTAAACCAGCCCGCGCCCTGCGTCATCTGGCGGACAACCATTGCAAAATCATGCATCTCGCTCACGGGAGCCTCCGCCTCGACCAGCGTTATTCCCTCGCCCTGCGGATTCATTCCCAACACCCTGCCGCGGCGTTTATTGAGCTCGCCCATCATGTCGCCGGTACACGAATCGGGGATATACGCCTTGACATATCCTATCGGTTCGAGCAAAACGGGAGTCGCATTGGGAATACCCTCGCGGTAGGCGATATTGGCCGCCATTTTGAACGCCATTTCGGACGAATCCACCGGGTGATACGAGCCGTCGAGCAGCGTGGCTTTCATGCCGACCATCGGATATCCCGCTATAACGCCTGTGAGCGCCGCTTCGCGTATTCCCTTTTCTACAGCGGGGAAATAGCTCTTCGGAACCGCTCCGCCGAATACCTTTTCTTCAAACAATATTTCATCGCCATCGCACGGCTCAAACTCCATGACCACATGACCGAACTGACCGTGACCTCCGGTTTGCTTTTTGTGCTTACCTTCCGCCTTAACGCTTTTGCGAATCGTTTCCCTGTATGGAACCTTCGGCTCTTTGAGTGAAATATCAACGCCGAATTTCGATTTGAGCTTCGAAAGCGAAACATCCAGATGTTGATCGCCCAATCCGCTGATGACCTGCTCGTGAGTCTCATCGTTTACTGTGAAGCCAAGCGTCAGGTCCTCCTCCAAAAGACGGTGGATACCCTGCGAAATTTTGCTTTCGTCGCCCTTTGAATTCATCACTATAGCCATATTATAACAGGGCTTGGGGTATTCGGTCTTCATCAGCTTTACCACGCGCGACGATTCGCAAAGCGTGTCACCCGTCTTAGCCGACAGTTTTGAGGCAACGACGATGTCCCCCGCCGCGGCCTGCTTCACCTCGGTAAGCTTTTTGCCGAATGCCGCTGACAGCTTTCCGATTTTCTCCTGCGAGCCGTCCGACGAATTGACCAAAACTGCCTCCGGCTTTAAAACGCCCGACAAAACCTTTATGTATGACAGCTTGCCGACAAACGGATCCGCCACGGTTTTGAACACCTGCGCGCAAACGGGAGCGGCTTCGTCACACGGAATATCCTCCATCTCGTCCGTCAGCGCGGCGGGAGCTTCGCTTGCCGCAGGGAAAAGGTTGACGATACCGTTCAGCAACATATCCACACCTGTGCACATCATACCTGAACCGCAGAAAACAGGGGATATCGTTCCTTCCTTGACGCCTTTTTTAACGCCTTTTTTAATTTCGTCGGGAGTGAACGTTTCACCCGAAAAATACTTGTTGAACATATCCTCGTCAGTCTCTGCAACCGCCTCGCTTATTGCAGTCACAAGACCCTCAAGCCTGTGTTCAGACTCGGGCATATCGGTCGGCTGAGCCTTGCCGTCGTCCGAGTATTTATATGCTTTCATCTCTATCAAATCAACATAGCCCATTACGCCTTCGTGGAAATTGTCGTAAAACGGCACGGAAAGCGGGCAGACCGACGGCCCGAACTCGGTTTTTAATTCCTCAAGCACTTTGAAAAAGCTCGCGTTGTCAGCGTCCAGCTTTGAGACGAAAAACGCGCGGGGCTTTAACGCTTCCTTTGCAAGCTTATACGCGGACTTTGCCCCGACCGTTACGCCTGATTTTCCGGAAAGCGCTATCAAAACACTGTCTGCAGCGGACAAGCCCTCGTGAACTCCCGCGACAAAATCGAACATTCCGGGAGTGTCCAAAAGATTTATTTTGTAGTCCTTGTATTCAAAGCACGCCATAGCGGTCGAAACAGAGGCGGTCCTTTTGATTTCCTCAGGGTCAAAGTCGAGTACGGTATTTCCCGAAGCGACCTTTCCCGGCTTGTCAAGCTTGCCTGCAATATATAAAATACTCTCGGCTAAGGTTGTCTTTCCGCACCCGCCGTGACCGCATACCGCGATATTGATAATCCTGTCAGCTTTTTGTTGTCCCATAACTCGTGACCATTCCTTTCTTTGACTCTGTGCGCGGTTTCACCGTCAGACTTCGCACAGCGCCATTTACATCATATGACTGCTGAGGACGAGTTATTCTCGCCGCCGCCATATGTGCAATTACAATAATTTTTTTCTAATTATACAAGTAATTATATCATATATGTTGAATCATTTCTATATAAAAAAAGAAAACCACACAAATAAAGTGTAGAAAATACCGTTTATTATGTAGTAATCTTGCACAATAAAAACCGGCGCAAAATATTTGCGCCGGTTTTTTAATAACGTCTGTTTATTTATTTGATTTTTGCAGCAATGATGCATATTACCGCCCACATCGCCTGATAAACCATCAGCATCGGAGTCGTAAGCTGGGAAAAATCCCGTATAAATGCAAACGCCGCTATCATCAGAAATCCCGCCAAAACCGACGCCAAATGCAAAATAATCTGGAGCATAAACGACGATTTCAGCTTTTTCGCCTCACACACCGCCGCGGCAAACGAAGCGGCGGTATTGTTGACTATAATGCCGCTTTCTATCTTTGGGATGTATTCCTGCGCCTGCTCGTGATCCGACTTTAAGCGCGACGGCAGTATTTTTACCGACTGTCTGTCTATCCCGAAAAGCTTTTCCATCTTTTCCTGAGTTATGATTGCGTCCGACGTATCGATAACGACTGCTACATCTTTGTATTCCAGCATTCTGAGCGCATGCACCACCGAACTGTCCGCCAAAAGCTCAACGACAAAAACCGCTGAAAGCTCGCCTGAAACCGAAAGATAGACAAGCTCGTTTTTTCCGTCCGCGTATTTTTCTTCGTAGTCCTTAGACGGCGCGTCCACTCCGTAGTTGAGCATATGCTCCCTTGTGCCGATCAACACTCGCTTTTTATTGACCCACGCCGAAACTCCGTAACCGTCTTCATACTGCAATCCTTCCGCATGGCTGAGCATGTCCTTTTTCCCCGAAATTATCTGCATGAACATATCCCTGAGCACACTGTCGCACGCGCACGCGACCGACGCGGCGGACAATATCGCATCGTCGATTCTGGCTCCGCCAAATGTCTTGATTCCGTGCAGAACGACAGTGTCCTGCGGGAAAAGAGAGCGCGCGTTTAAAACGATAGAGTTGGTGTAGCTGTAAAAATCAGTTCCTCCGCTGCCAACGATGGTACCGCCTAATTTTACCAGCCGCTTCACAGCTTTTTTCATAGTGAGTGCAGAGCCAAGCACATATGTAAACGGCGCGCTGACCGTCACAATAGCGGCGAACACGGTGAGCCCCGTGCCGACGCTGTTCATGGTGAATCCCACAGCCGCACCGAGTATTACCGCAGCTGCCGCCACAAACGGAGCTAAAACGCGGCTGACTGAATCCACTGCATCGCGCGAGAAAGCCCTCCCTGCGAAGTTGTCCACCCCGTCAGTCTCTTTTCTGAATGCAAGCACGGGAACATCGTACACCACGCCCTTTGTGAAAGGAGCGGCAAAGCTGTCTTTCATTATCATAACACCGTACTTATCGTACTTGCTGGAAACGACTTTTAAGTTCAACACCGCATTGTCCGCTTGAGTTTTGTATCCGAAGCACGCAAACGCAAGAGAAACCAATGCAACAGGCGCGTAAAGATGGATATTTCCGATTCCGAATCCGTCCGGCGGAAACACGATAAATACTGCGCCTTGAATAATACAACCCGCCGCGGCCAGTGCGCTCAAAGAGTACTTATTCGCCTTCATTCTGAGCAAACAGCTGATACCATATATCAGCGGCTTATACGCCGCCGCTGCTCCGAGCGCCAAAAGAATCAAATTGACTGCGCAGTATATGGTGGGTGAAGCCGCCGCGCTTATAATATCGGGCGTAACCGATTTAAAGTGATTCAAAATCTCTATAACTACTGCCGCGGCAGCCAGCAGTCCGGACAACACACAGCCCGATTTTGCCGATTTCTGCCGTTTCGCGAGCATCTGCGATATTTCTTCATTTGTCAGATCCGCATTGTCATGCGGGCAATCCAAATCGTCAGACAGATCTTCGGCATAATCGTCGCCATGGATGGCTTCGCCGTAATGCTTTGCTTCTTCAGCCAACGGTTTTTCTTGCTTTAACGCCTCAGCACGGCTTTGAACTGCGGGCTTTTTTTCTTTCGATGCTTTAACAGGCTTAGACTGCGTTTGCACAGCATCGCTTTCAGCACTTTTTCCCACAGACTCGATTTTGGCTTCAAAGCCGTCCTCCTGAGGCACATCGTCCCTGCTGTTCGCTGACCATTCGTTAAAAAAATGGCTTTTACGCACCGGGTCGAAAAAATCGTCGTTCAGAAGCGACTTATCTGCATCAAGCGGAGCATCTGCGCCGATTATATCCGGCGCGGATATTTTATCCGCACTGCCTAAAATGTCATCGACAATGACGTCGGAATCCCCGTCGCCGTACAAAGCGCTGTTGTCTCCGTCAGCTGCCGCGGCGACCTCGGCGAGTATTTCTTCAACCGAGAAAAATTCGTCGTTATCCTTCATACGCTTTCCCACCCGTTCAATTCTTAGTTATTTGTTGCGCGCCGTTATTCCGTTTCGCTGGCGGCAGATTTCGTACATTATGATTCCTCCGGCCACCGAGGCGTTGAGCGAATTGACCATGCCGCACATTTTAAGGCTGACCACAAAATCACACTTTTGCTTTAATAGATGCGACACCCCTCTGCCCTCCGAGCCGATAACAAGCCCGACAGCGCCCGAATAATCGGTGCCGCACCAGTCGGAGCCGTCCATATCGGCGGCGTAAAGCCAAACCCCGCGTTTTTTAAGCTCGTCCGCAGTGGCCGCCAAATTCGACACCCTTGCCACAGGCATATGGCTGAGCGCCCCAGCACTCGTCTTAAACACCGCCGCCGTGAGCGACACGCTCCTGCGCTTAGGTATGATAACGCCGTCCGCTCCCGCGGCTTCGGCAGTTCTTATTATCGCGCCGAGATTATGCGGATCTTCAATTTCGTCCGCCAGTATTATAAACGGCGGCGTTCCCTTTTTCTGCGCCGATTCAAAAATATCGTCGACCGTCGCGTACTGAGCCGCCGAAGCGACACACACAACGCCCTGATGATTGACGCCGCCCGAAAGCGCTTTCAGCTTGGCCGAGTTTACCCGCTTAATAACAGCGCCCTTTTTCTTTGCCTCATAAACTAGCTTTCTGAGCGCTGATGATTCACTGCCCTGTAAAATATACAACGTGTCGGGCGTGACGTCGCTTTTTAACATTTCGGCGGCCGCATTTCTCCCCACGGCAACAGCCGAATATTCCTCCTGCATCTAACTCATCACCCCGTCCGTCTAAATTCAATAAAAGCGCATATGCGCAGCTTTGCTCAATCTTACTCTTAAATGCAATCATCCGATAAATGCAAACTATATTATATTATCGGCAATTGCACCGCTTGCCGATATATGCGGCGAGGCGCACGCCAATAAGAATAAACAAGTATAATGACCTCTCTGAGATTTATTATAACACAAATATCACGTGCGCGAAACTTAAAATTAACATTATCCGACAAATTATCCGCTACATTTTTATAAGGCACGCCGCCGCGGCTCCTGCCGCCGCCGCAGACGATATTTTTATCACCGAAAAAACAATATTTTTAATTCTGCTTTTCCTCTCGCCTTTTGAACAGAAGCTGTTTAAAAATCTCGTTGCCTGAAATCGTTTTTCCCTGTTGTTAACATGACTTTTCTCCGGATTGACAATAAAAATAACCCGTTCAAAATAAGGATTATCGGTTTTTTTGACCTCAATTATCTGTTTGTTTACGCCGTTTTTCATCCTCTGATTTCCTCTCATTTTGGATTTTATATACAGCATTGACCGTTCGCCGGAAATTAATTCCAAAACAGGAAAACTATTGTTGATTATTGCCAAAAAGCCTCTCTATACCCTGTTTTTATACAAATTGTAATCAAAATCCGATTATGGACTGTTGAAAACTCTGTTGAAAGAGTTGAAAACATCCTCAAAATTATGTTGATAATTCTGTTGAAAAAGTTGAAAAGTCCCATTATTTCAATGTAAAATTGTTGAGAGAAAATGTATGTTCTACGTTGAAAACTCCGTCATACTATCTGTATACATTCCGTTACTCTTTATGAGAGGTCAAAAACCACACTGCCCGCTCGATGGAATCCCTGGACGTACCCCAGTCTGTGTCCGCACCGGAATTTCTGTAATCAAACATGCGGCAGAACTTTGAAACATCCTGCGAAAGCTTATCAAGATACTCGGACGCTATCCTTGTAGCCGCTTTGATAAGTGTGTTTTTATGCTCCTTCGGCAGTCTTTTTTCAGCGGCGTTGCACAAAAGCTGATAGTGCGGCAGGCAAAACGCCTCCTGTTCGGAAAAAAGCTCGCGGAATGCATCCTTTTCGGCGTACATATCAAGCGTGTTGTTCAAGGCCGACTCCATCGCCCCATGAACATGATCGCATACAAAACAGGTGTTGGAAAGCTTTTCGGCTTTTTTCGCCGGGGCTGTTTTGATTATACCGACCTTTCCCTTTAAAATATCCTTTTTGATATGATCAAGATGAGACTCAAGTGTTAGCGCCATCGACAGCCTGTCTTTTTTGCCCAGCATCTGAACATAGTGACGCTCACAGAAGCCAAGCTCGTTGGTTTCTATTCTTATATCCGGCTCCATCATCGCAGCACCCAAAATATACTCGACCGAGCGCTGTTCAAATATCGTCTGCATGCTGCAAATAGGACAGCCGCATTTTTTTTCAAAAATTTCGTTTATCGGGATTGTATAAATGCTTTCTTTCATGCGATACCTCCGTAAAATATATAATTTCAGTTGTGAAAAACCATGAAAATTGGTATAATAACAAATAAAAGAAAGGCTTTAATATGCGTCGGTCTTTTCTTTTTGCAGCAATTGCAAAAATTCAAGCGTCTTATTCATATTCAGCCAAAGCTTCAAAGCCCGCAGATTGTATATACAATTACAGTTTACCATATTTTACGGCTTAAAGAAAGGTTTTTACAATGAAAACACGCATCTCAGGAAACGACCTATACATCACCGCAAAAGATTTTGACCCTCAGCAGACATTTGACTGCGGTCAGTGCTTCCGCTGGACGAAGCTTGAAGACAACAGCTTTCACGGCGTCGCTTTCGGCCGTGAGCTGACGATCGGCTCAAAGCAAGATGAGGTGGTCTTTTACAATACGTCCGCCGAGGACTTTGAAAATATCTGGAACGACTATTTCGATTTCGGCACAGATTATTCAAAAATCAAAGCTCTGCTATCAAAGGACGATGTTTTAAGCAAAGCCTGCCGTTATGCGCATGGCATTCGGATATTAAAACAAGACCCATGGGAAGCCGTCTGCTCGTTTATAATATCGCAAAACAACAATATCCCCCGCATACGCTCGATAGTCGAGCGGCTGTGCGAGCAATTCGGAGAGCGGATATCCGAAACCGCCTATTCGTTCCCGACAGCCGAGGTCATAGCCCGCCTTTCTCCTGACGATCTCGCTCCGCTGCGCGCGGGCTTTCGCAATAAATATATCATCGACGCAGCGCAGAAAATCGCCTCCGGCAAGGTGGATATCAAAGCGATACAATCAATGCCTATCGAACAGGCAGACGAGCTTTTGCAGTCGATACGCGGCGTTGGACCGAAGGTCTCAGCATGCGTTTTGCTTTTCGGATTCCACCGAATCGAAGCGTTCCCGATAGACGTTTGGATGAAGCGCGCGCTCGATTACTTTTACAAGGACGGCTTCCCTGATTTTGCAAAGCCGTACGGCGGCATTGCCCAGCAGTACATATTTCATTATATCCGCACCTGCGAAACTGCCATGCCGGAGGAATACAGAAAAAAACAATAATGAAATAACCCAAAAAGCTTCGGAACAGCTTTACTGCTCCGAAGCTTTTTTCTGCCTTATTTTAGCCAATATTTTCCTGATCAGCTTATACTGATTAGCCTGCTTTCTCTCTTTTGCCAATACCTTTTCCCGCTCGTTCGGATCCATTTTAAACCCAAATATATCATACGCCGCCACAATCGGGATATTGTTCACAACGCGCCTTTTTCTTCCTTCGGAATAAGCATATACGATAATATCGCAGCAGTTTGATATCTTCTGAAACAGGCTTTGGCGGATTATCACCTGCGTGATCCTTCTTTTCGGCACTGAGGTTATATAAAACCCGTATGCGTAGGTACAGCTAAACGTGTAGACCCCGTTTTGAAGACCTATCCCCGTGTGAGTAAACGAGGCAATTTTAACAAACAGCCACCAAACCGCCGGCAGCTCTGCCATTATACTCAAAAATAGAATTATATCGCCGAAGCTTGGAAACAACCAACTCAGCACCAAATACATAGCGAAAAACGCCAGCATAAACCCGCACGGCGGAATCAAAAACCGCGTCAATGTTTTAAACGAAGGTCTTATCTGCCTTTTTCCCATGGTGATTTCGGGAAGCAAAACGCCGAGATTGCGCCTTGCTTCAAATTTGTCCGCTGCGGGAATCAAAACCGAACGGGAATATTTCTGTTTTCCGTAACCGGAGGAATGAATGTATACCGTGAAAAATCCAAACAGCTTTGTGAGCAGGCTTTGGTGTACTTCTATAAGATTCACTCGCTTTGTAGTTATCGAATAATACCGCGAAGTTATTATCCCCGCCGATATTTCCAAAATCCCGCCTTGTCTTATAACTTCAAAATCCTTGTTGCGTATTAAATTCATCAAAAAAGAAACAAGCCAGCCGCCCAGCAAAACATATGCGATTATCGCCGCAACCGGAGGAATCCCGAACGCAAGTACGCGCGCAAGCGCCGTCAGCGATTCAAACACCCTGTCTTCAAATTCCTGACCCAGAAGATTGCCGAACTGGGATATAAGTGCGGAAAAGAACAAAACTCCCGTTAAGGTATTCGATGTAAGCACCGAAAGAATAGCTACATATAAGCCCTTCGGGCGGTAAACCCTTTTAAGCTTGTCGTTCATTTTATACGGCTGTTTCCTAAAACTGCACAGCTTTTGCGCTTCGGATTTGCGCATCGTCAGTTTAAAATCAGAAATGTTGGAAAAACCCGCGTCGGTGTCTGCACAAAGATGGACGGCTTTAAACGGAGCAAGATAAAACGGATACTCCACCGACATCGTCGCAAGACGCGAATACGGGATAAACAGCTTTCGCTTTACCACGATACCGCGGCTAACATAAATCCCCTTTTCGTCAAAAGCATAGGTGTTAAAATACCACGAAACAACGCCGAGCGAAATTATCCCCGTTAAAACCAGAATATCAAACCACGCGCCGGACGCCCACTGGGAAAACGCACCGCCCGAAAACAAAAGGCCGCGCAGAACAGGCAAAAGCAGCAGCGCCCAAAATCTGCTTGTGCTTTCAACAATATTTATCGGATGCGGACGTTTGTACTCCATTTTGCTTTTGCCCCTTTTTGATTACTGTTTAAGCTCCGGCGATAAAACGGAAATGATCTCTTCAGCGTCTGATTTGCCGACAAACGGTATGGATATCATGCTTCCCGTCGCCATAATTCTCAAAATAACTATTCTCAAAATCGGTGTAAAGGGAGTTTTTATAAGCGAAATGAAAACAACCCGCTCGCGGCTCATAAATCTGCGCCGGTTGGCAAACACTCCGCTTTGATATCCGATCTCATTTTCGCCTACGCTGAATTTTATGGATCTGAAATAAAGCGGAAAGTAGACGGCGTCATAAAAAACAGCTATCGCCGTAATCGGAAAGAATATACAATTAAACACTATCGAAAACGGCGTGAAAATAACGCACATGACCACCATCAGCGCCGCGTAAAGCGCCGCAACGGTGATCTCCGGCAGTAAAATCGACCTTTTGGGGCATTTATAGTATTTAATGTTCACAGTTCACACCTGTTTTCTCTTAGATAAAATATATAAAATGTATAAACAAGCTACATAATACACTTAATTTTTGCATTTTTCGCGGTTTAACACAAAATATGCAGAACTATTTCAGCGTTTTTGAAAAGCTGTCCTTAAGCGTCACAATTCTGTTAAAACGACCGTCTGAATCCTTTATAAAATATCCCAAACGGACAAACTGCATACGCGTGCCAGTCGGAACATCCGCTGCGGAAGGCTCTAATTTGCAGTCCTTTTGCACCACGAGCGATTCCGGATTCAGATAATCCACATAATCCTCATCCTCGGGAATATCCGCTGTGTTTTCGATTGAAAACAGCTTGTCGTAAAGATATACGTCCGCTGAAACCGCATGCTTTGCGCTAACCCAGTGAATGGTGCCGCGAACTTTGCGTCCGTCTTTCGGCATGCCGTTCGCAGTCTCTAAATCCGCCGAGCACAAAAGCTCTTTGACGTTTCCGTCGTCATCAGTTATAACCTCGTCGCACCGCACGATATACGCGCCCATCAGGCGCACCTCACCGCCCGGCTTAAGTCTTTGAAACTTGGGCGGAGGAACAACAGCAAAATCGGCTTTTTCGATGTACAGCTCCTTAGTGAACGGAACGCTTCTTGTTCCCGCCGATTCGTCACGCGGGTTGTTCGGTATTTCAAAATACTCGGCTTTATCCTCCGGGTAGTTTATAACAGTCAGCTTTATAGGCTCGGTAACCGCCATTTTGCGGTCGGCGGTTTCGTTTAATTCTTCGCGTATACAGTGTTCAAGCAGCCTGATATCCGAAAGCGAATTCGCCTTGGCGATTCCCGATCTTTTTACAAAGTCCAGAACCGACTCGGGCGTAAACCCGCGGCGGCGCAGTCCGCAAAGTGTGGGCATGCGGGGGTCGTCCCAGCCGTCGACATATTTTTCAAACACCAAACGGCGCAGATACCGCTTTGACATAACCGTGTTGGTAACATTCAGCCGCGCAAATTCATACTGGTGCGGACGGCAGTCAAGCGGACAGTTTTCGACCACCCAATCGTAAAGCGGGCGGTGGTTTTCAAACTCTATCGAACACAGCGAGTGGGTTATTCCCTCCACCGCGTCCTGAATCGGATGGGCAAAGTCGTAAAGCGGATAGATGCACCACTTATCCCCCTGACGGTGATGATGTGCTCTCACGATCCTGTAGATAGCCGGGTCACGCATATTGAAATTCGGAGACGACATATCGATTTTCGCGCGCAGCGTCTTTGAGCCGTCCGCAAACTCACCCGCCTTCATCCGCTCGAACAAGTCGAGGTTTTCTT
The DNA here is from genome assembly GCA_964536085.1 of uncultured Oscillospiraceae bacterium. Taxonomy (GTDB): domain Bacteria; phylum Bacillota; class Clostridia; order Oscillospirales; family Ruminococcaceae; genus CAZHWR01. Next base: position 13,867 of record CAZHWR010000003.1, on the reverse strand, counting down.
CAACCGTTCTGTCCCTGTAAGGGCTGTTTTTCCCGCCCTGCGTGAGCGTTCCGCGATACTCCCGCATCTGCTCCTGCGAAAGGTCGCAGACATACGCCTTGCCGTCTTTAATAAGCTGCACGGCGCACTCGTAGCATTTGTCGAAATAATCCGAGCCGTAAAACACTCCGCCGTTCGGGTCTTCCCCTATCAGCCACTTAATGTCCTCGTATATCGACTTCACATACTCGTCGTCCTCGCGCACAGGGTTGGTGTCGTCAAAGCGCAGATTGAACTTTCCGCCGTATTTTTTCGCGGTGGACCAGTTAATATATATCGCCTTCGCCGAGCCTATATGCAGATATCCGTTGGGCTCCGGCGGAAACCGCGTGTGAATTTCCTCCTTAAAGCCCTCGGCTATATCCTTGTCTACAATATCGGTGATGAAATTTGAAACCTCTTCCATTTTATCATGCCTTTCCTTTGGGATTTATGTCGCTATACAGCGTCTGCCGCCTGTGCAAGCCGTTTTATTACGCTTTCTTTTCCCATAATCTTCATAACGCTCTGCAAATCGGGGGCGTTCTGCCGCCCTGCGACCGCGATTCTTACAACCATCGAAACATCCCCGACGGGACCCTTATATGCCTCGGGATTTTGCTTGTACAGCTTTGTTTCGGTGGCGTAGTCGTATTTTTCCGCGAGCGTTTTTATCTTTTCAAAAAATTCATCGGGAGTGTCGTTTTCATCGAACAGATTCGCAAAATCGTTCAAAATCCCTTTTGCGTCCTCGGACGAAACATTTTCGGGAAGCGTGTAGTCGGGCAAAAAAAGCTCGTCGAACATAAAGTCGATATACGGCTTGACGTCTGAAAACAGCGCGATATCCTTTCTCGGCTTTTTGCCGCCGCGTCCGATTGCCAAAAACGCCTTGGAAAGCTGAGGGTCGCGGGTGAACAGGCTGTGAAATTCGGGGTCGTTTTCGCGACTCCAATCGGCTGCGAGCTCATAAAGCTCGTCCGCCGTCATCCTGGATACGACGTTTTTGGAAACGTCGTTGAGTTTTTCGATGTCAAACAGCGCGCCGGAAACGCCCATTTTCTTGATTGAAAAAGGAAAATCGTTCATCGGCTTATCGGGATTTGCCCTGCGCCATTCCTCGTAGTTTGAATTTAAAAGCGTCATCAGATATTCCATAACGCTCGCAACGGGATATCCCGCCTTGTAGTAATACGAAAGCGCAAGCTCGGGGTCAAGCCGCTTGCTCAGCTTTCTTTTTGAGCCGCCGTCCAGCTTCATAAGCTGAGGCGTGTGAGCGTATTTCGGAGGCTTGAAGCCAAGCGCCCTGTAAAGCTGCAAATGCACGGGAAGCGTCGCGAGCCATTCCTCTCCGCGCACGACGACCGTCGTTCCCATCAGATAATCGTCGATAACATGGGCGAAATGATAGGTCGGAATACCGTCCGACTTCATTATAACAACGTCCTGATCGTTTTCAGTCAGTTTCATTTTGCCTTTGATAAGATCCTCGTGGCGTATCTTATTTTCAATACTGCCCTCGGAGCGAAAGCGGACGACATACGGCACGCCTTCAGCGAGCTTTTTTTCTATTTCTTCTACAGACCTATCGCGCCACACGGCGTATTTTCCATAATATCCAAAGTTTTCCTTATTCTTTTCCTGCTGCTCATGAGCGGATTTCAGTTCCTCCTCGGTGCAGAAGCAGGGATAAGCCATTCCCCGCTCGACAAGGCTTTTGACAAACACGGCGTATATGTCCGCGCGCATGCTTTGTCTGTACGGGCCGTATTCGCCCTTTTCGCCCGATTCGGTAACGCCCTCGTCGAAGCTAAGCCCGAACCGAGTGAAAGAATCGATAATCGTCTGCACTCCGCCCTCGACTTCACGCTTTTTGTCGGTGTCCTCTATTCTTAAATAAAACACTCCGCCCGACTGATGCGCGACACGTTCATCGACCAGTGCTCCGTAAAGATTGCCCAGATGCATAAATCCCGTCGGGCTCGGACCCATCCTCGTGACCTTGGCACCCTCCGGCAGCTCGCGCTTCGGATACTGTGCAATGACCTCCTGCGGGGTCTTAACAACATTTGGAAATAAAAGCTCCGCTAATTTTTTACAGTCCATTTCAATTATTCATCTCCAATTTTCGGAATTTGATTCGTATTACAAAACCGTTCAGTGATTTTTGATGATATTTTTCCCTGTTTTAACATTTACAACGTCCCTGAACAGGGCTCTGTATTTCGGCGGTATCATCTTATCCATATGATATTTTCCAAAAAACCAGCGTTTAAACTCGCACTGTTTGCAAACGATATCCAAAAAAATATGTATGTAGCTCTGCTTGTCCGCGTCGATATCTACAACGCCGTTTAAAGCGCGCGGAGCGTCGTGCGTTATAATGTAGTCCACCTTCGAATCGTGAGCGGTTATATTTTCAACGGCGCCCGTGACCTCTTCCTTGGACGGCTGCTCCTGCTGCCACCATTTTCCCTCGGCTATGCGTTCATCGTAATCGTCGCTCTCGCCGCCGCCGAATACAAAATATGTTTCGCCGTCGATATCGTAAACGCTTCCTCTTACAAGCTGGTAAAGATTCCCCGAAATGTTCCGCACTCTTCCGGAGCGCCATTCGGATATTTCATATTTTTGCAAAAGCTCGTAATTGTCGTGACAGCCTTCAACAAACGCAACATTGTATCTGCGCTTGCCTATCCATTTTAAAATCTTTTCCTCCTGCTTTGAGCCGTCCCACAAAAAGCCGAAATCACCGCAGACAATAAGCGTGTCGCCCTTTTTGAGCTTTCCCAGCTCAGGCTGCTTGAGCCTTTCTATATCGCCGTGCAGGTCCCCTGTAATATAAACCACTTGAGTTCTCCTTTGTTATATCAGAAATTAATGGATATATTGTACCATAAATCCGGCGAAACGTAAATATTTGTACGAAATAAAATTGCAAAAAGCGTCTGTACACGAAAATCTTACGCCACGTAAAATATAAATTTCAGATTTTTCCCGACACACCCTTTATATTTTCCCGCCGATTTGTTATACTAGACTTAGCCCCGATAGGGAGAAAACGGTTTTCAGGCGATTTATCCCTATCTGAGTTAAGTCTATATGTGAATTACAGTGAAAATCATATATCATTACATACATAGGAGTAAACGGCATGAGAAAATTAAGGAATATCATTTGTATTTTCGCCGCCGCCGCGGTTTTTGGAAGCTCATTTTCGGTATCCGCCGCTTTCAAGCCCAGCAAAAGCACAGTAAACAGCCAGGCGGTATATATGGTAAACACCGATACTGGCACGGTGGTTTACAAGCAAAACGAAAACAAAGAGCTTTATCCGGCCTCTTTTGTCAAAATAATGGTGGCCATTTTGGTCTTGGAGAAATATTCCGATCCCAAAAGCATCACTGTGACAGCCCCGCAGTATATTTTCGATGAGCTTTATGAAGAAAGCGGAGGTACCGCTTCAAACGCGGGTATCATGGTAGGTGAAAAGGTCAACATGCTCGACCTGCTTTACGCAATGCTGCTTCCGAGCGCATGCGAAGCGGCCAGTATCGTTGCGGATTATATGGGTAACGGCAGCATCCCCGATTTTGTGGAACAGATGAATGAAAAAGCCAAGGAACTCGGCTGCACCCATACGAACTACGTCAACGCTCACGGACTGCACGATCCCGAACAGGTAACAAGCGCTTACGATATGTATTTGATAACAGAATATGCGCTGACGCTTCCGCTGTTCAAAAAAATATCGACTACCCGCGAATATAAAATGTCAAAAACCAACAAGCACAGCGAAGCAAGGTATATTTATCACACCAATACGATGATGACGAGCAGCAGCAGCTATTATTACCCGTATATCAAGGGCATAAAAACCGGCACTACAGATGAATCGGGAAAAAATCTTGTTTCGCTCGGCTCAAAAAACGGCTATAACTATATACTGATAACCATGGGCGCGCCGACCGTTTATGAAAACGGCGCCACTATTTCCGATAATTTGTGCTTTATAGACACTCAGAATCTTTATGACTGGGCGTTTGACAATTACTCGGTTCAGACCGTGGTCGAAAAGAAAAACTCAGTTTCGGATATTAAGGTCAACCTTTCATCCGACACCGACCATCTGCTTTTGGTTCCCGCGAATGATGTTTCCGCACTGCTACCAACCGATGCAGACCCGACAAGCGTTCAGCAGATCGCCGATATTCCAGACAGCATAGACGCCCCCGTAAAAGCGGGCGACAAGGTGGGAACGCTCACATTAAAGCTTGCCGATGAGGTGATAGGGACAGTCGACCTGGTGGCCTCGGAAGATGTTGATTCAAACATATTTTTAATGGCTCTGAATTCGGTTAAAAACGTTCTTACCTCAACGATATTCATAATAATCATCGCGGTCGTCATTTTGCTTGTGATTTTGTATTTTGCGTTTGTCATACTGTACAACAAAAAGCTCAAAAAAACCCGCTTGCGCCGCCCGCAAAAACGCAAACAGCTTTCAAGGCCGAAAAGCCGTTCGGCTTCAAAACCGATAAAAAGAAAAAGAAAATAGATAAATAAAAAAACAGCGGCCGGTCGTCCGCTGTTTTTTATTTTGCCGTCACGCTGCCCTTACCCGTAATGTAAATTCCCCGGAGCTGTATCGGTTTGCTTTTTCAACCTTTATGTAATAAACAGACTTTTTGTCCATGGCTCTTTTTGTCTTTACAACGGCGCGTCGGCTGACCGAAGCTTTCTTTCCTTTTGTAACGTTTTTTCCGTTTTTATCGTAAACGCTGACCGTTAAACCGCCGTTTATTTTACCTTTCACAGTTAATCTGAGCTTTTTCCCGACAGGAATTTTGGCCTTGTACCAAACGGTGCGTTTTCCTCCGTTTACCAGCATTCCCATTGCTTTTTTCCTCGTTCTGATCAACGAAGCGGAGGATCTTTTCGCGCCGCCTCTCGCCTTTACTGACCTATACGATACCTTTATCGACTGAAGATGCTCTGAAATACCGTTGGAGGTTACCTCCAGATAATAGGTATTCCCTTTTTTTACATAAAACTCCTGCCTGAAGCTGTAGTCACTGTTGGCGGATACATACTCTGTTTGTGATATTGCCTTTTTAGATGCGTTGAGCATTTTAACATAACTGCCGTTTTGATATGGCAGATAAACCCTTACGACGCCTGTTTTTGCCGCTTTGAATTCAAAAAGATGCTTTTCGTCCGGGCTTGTTCGGTAATATGTAACGCGAATGCCGTCAGGAGCCTGTTTTATCCCGCTCGGATAAAGCGCAGCGCCTATTTTAAATTCGTTTATAAATTTGCTGTCCCTGCTATACCCTGCGTACGAGCTGCATGAAAGATAATACGTCCCCGCGGTTTCGGCGGAAAAGTGAATTTCCTCACCCATCGAATCAGTTGTGATATACAGATTGTCCGCAAGCCTGTTTGTACACTCGCAATCCATATACATATAAACGCTCATCGCCCGGTCTAGGCTGATGGAAGAAAAGCTTATTTTAATGCTGCCGGGCTCGTTTACCGTAACCGGAATAACTATTCCCCTGCGCGAAGGATCGGCAACCGCCGTGTTTTGATTATACGAATAAAGCCGCTGAGCGTCTTTTTCATCTCCCACTGATTTTGTCACGGGAACAAGCTCCTCAACCTGTCTCGTTTCAGAGCAGTCCTGCGCCGCGGCTGTAAATACAAAAGCACAGAGCAGCAATCCCGCGCACACAGCCGATAAAAATGACATTATGCATCTTTTGACCGCGCCGCCGGATATATCCGCTCTGCGCCGATTTTTAATATTATATGACTTTCTGTGTAACAACGTCATAGCCCCCGCCGATATTTTCTATAGTCTTTATTTTTCTTTATTTTATTATACAGCTTTTATCGGCTGTGTCAACAGAATTATCGTCTGGAATTTGCGCCCGAATTTCCTGAAACCGATTGCACGGCTTTCGCTGTTGACGAAGAAGAACCGTTATATGTGAGCGTATAGCTTGAATTCGCCGTCATTCCCGGAGCGGAAACAATAACAAGCGAATACGACTTGGGCGGCGTGAAGGTATATGTTCCCGACGAATCGGTAATTGAACACTGTTTTCCCGCCGTGCCGTTTACCGTATATCTGCACATGGCGCCGTTTGTACAGGTGGGGTACACCGCCATATCAGACGTGCCGGTTCCTATAAGCAGACCGCCGCTTTTTTTGAACACGCTGTCTGAGTCGCCGTAGTCAAATATTCCGTTTCCGCCTGAGGTCGGACCGTAAACATAAACATTTCCGCCCGTCATGTAAATACTTCCGTTCGAATCAAGTCCGTCGCCGGAAGCGTTAATATAATACGTTCCTCCGTTTATATAAAGCGTTCCGCTGCTCTCGGACGACATTGACGGATTTGTTCCGCCCGGACGCCACGGATTAGTTTCGCCCGTGCTTCCTGAACTGTCGTTTCCGCCCGCCGCGTTAACGCCATCGTCTCTGGAGGTTACATTGACCTCGCCGCCCTCTAAATATATCTCATAACTCTCGATGCCCTCATAGCAGGCAGTGACAGTGATAGTCCCGCCGTTTATAACAAGCTCGCTGTCCGAATGAAGCGCATCATCGCCAGCGGCCAGCGTCATAGTGCCGCCGTCGATACGCATAATATTGTTACAATGTATAGCGTCATCGCCCTTTTCAGAGCCGCTGTCATTCGTTATTCCCGCTGCGGTAGTATCTACCGTAATCGTTCCGCCGGTTATCAAAAGCGTACCGTCAGACTCGACTGTCCCGTCATCTGAGCTTATACCCGCTTTAATGCCCTTGTAGCTGTCTATAAACGTATATGCGGAGTTTTTGTGGGTCGTAACGTCAATTACGGTCTCGTCGCCCGAAATCGTAAGATTGTATTTTGCCTGAATCCCGTCGTTGTACGAATCAACGGTAATTTTTCCACCTGCAATAAGCATATCCTTTTTGCTTTGTATAGCGTCCTCCACCGAGTTTATCTTAAACGTCCCGCTCGCTATATACACAAAGCCCGCCAAAACCGCAGAACCATCGTCAAGTGTAAGCTCTCCGCCCGCTTTTATGCCTTTAAAGCTGTCGTTAGCGTCAGTATAGTTAGTGGTGATGATAATGTCGGAGTTTTCAAACTTCGCCGTGGTATCCGCCTGTATTCCGTCACCTGAGGAATTTATCGTAACGCTCGAATCGCTTATATCAACATATCCGAGTGATTCGTCGGTTTGAATATTTGTTTTAATTCCGTCTCCGATAGAGGTTATGTTAAGCGCGGTATTGCTCGCGGCAAACGAATCCTTTCCGGTTATTCCGTCGTCGCCTGCGTTTACTGTGATACTCGCCTGTGCGACCTTCAATGCATCCTTGCACTTGATCGCGTCACCATTCGGGTCGGTAACGCTAAGCGAGCCGCGTCCGTTTATAACCAGCTCTTTTTTAACAAACATAGCGGCGTCCGGCTCGTCCTCTCCGTCCTCAAATGTGTACTCCTCGGGTCCTTTAAGGCTGTTTTGAGTTTCATTTGCAAGCGTCACGGTCAATTTTGTTGCTTTTTTGGTAGCATACAACGCCGCGGTCGAACTACAGGAAATATCCACTCCGTTTAAAATCAGCGTATATTCTCCCTCTCCGCTTTTAACCTGAACGCTCGCGTCTGTAAGAGTACCGCTGAGCACATAAACCCCCGGCACGGTGATTTTAACCACTCCGGACTTCATGCTCACTCCCGAGTCAGTAGATTCTTCGCCGTTTTCATCGGTTACGGTCACGCCATCGTCCGAAAGCGCAACATATTTAACCGAATCGATTGCAAACCACAGCTCGTCGGTATCCGCGCCCTGTGCGTCGTCTTGAGCCCAGTCCGCAGTGTTGGCGCCGGAAGAATCGGCTTCATCCGCGCTTGGCACAACAGGATTATCAAGCTCGGTCGAATCGACAATATCTATGTCGGTATCAGGCGAGCTTGTGCTGCTTTGCGCAACGCCGGACAACGAAGCGGCTGAACTGTTGATTATATACTGATATTCGGGGCAGTTTACCGCCTTGCCCTTTGCTTTCTTCATCTGCTTTGCAGTGACTTTATCCGAATTTTTCTTAATGTACAGATTCAGCGTAGTGTTTTTCTTAACAGTGATGGTCTTGGATTTTCTGCTTTTAATCTTCTTTGAAAGCTTGAATTTTCCGTTCACGGTGTAATAAACCGTATATCCTTTTTTAGCTTTGATTTTTACCTTTATGGTTCTGGTGTAGCTTCCGCTTTTTTTGCTTACGGTATAACCCACGGGCTTTTTTACGCGGATTTTCAGCTTAACGGCTTTTCCGGTCGAAGCGTTAGTCACTCTGATTGTCGCCGTGCCCTTTTTCTTCGCCGTAACAAGACCGCTGTCGCTCACCTTTGCAACGCTCTTTTTGTTTGACTTGTACGTCACATTCGAGCCGTTGGTTTTGATTTGATAAACGCTCCCTGCATAAACCGTCACCTTGTTGGACGTGACGTTCAGAACCTTGAAACCCGCTGCAAGCGAGCCTGAAAGGGCTGTGGGCAGCATACTTACAATCATAACCACCGCCATAAAAAGCGCGAGTTTTTTTGCCAGCTTCATAAAATAGCCTCCCTGTTGTAGAAATTCCAATTTTCGATATTTTAACAATACAAATATTTTTAAATCATATATAGATAATAAAATATCTATTATGTAAATATTTACTTATTGATATTTAAATACGTCGCCATTTTTTTACAATTAATTTTTTATTAATAGCCGTGCTTTCCGTCTTATAAAAAATCGGGCGCAGCTTCAAAAACTACAAATCAGTATAAAAAACGGACTTGGAAAATCTCAGCCCATAATCATTTAACCTCTATTAAAGGCTTAACGCCCTTCATCACCGCAGAACACCAAAAATCAAAGTTATAAACATGCTGCTTATCCGCTGTTTCAAAATACAAATGTACTGTCTTCGCCCTGTTTCCGCCCACATATGTATATTTGCCGTCGGTCTGGCGGATGTCATACCAATATGTTTTATCGTTATCATTGTTTCCGTCGTAAGTAAAGCATCCGTCAAGCTCTGTGTATCCGAGCGACGAAAGGCTCACGGTAGATCTTCCGGATTCATGGAGAATCTCGATATCGCTGTCGTTCACGACCCTTACCTGAAAATCCTTGCCGTCTATCCTGCCGTCGTATATAACCACGCTGGATATTTCACCGTCCGCGCTGTAACGCTCAAACACCTGAGGAAAAAGCTTGGGCAGAATCAGATACAAAATACAAACGCACACAAGCAGGAAAATCCAGTGATATTTCATGCTCTGCATTTTTATCATTTATACCGCCCTCCTTTTCATTTTTTCGCATGCCAGCTTTAAGCGCCGACTGTAAATACTTATGCGCCGACAGTAACAGCATACCACAATTTTATCAGATATTCAACATTTCGTCTGCGCGAAGTTCAAAGCAAAACGCCGCATAAAAAACACCCGCGCCGTATAACAGCGCGGGTGTTTCAATCAATAGATAAAATCAGCTTAGTCGCTGACATAAGGCATCATAGCAAGATGACGCGCGCGTTTAATCGCCGTAGTAAGCTGACGCTGATGGCGCGCACAGGTTCCGGTAACTCTTCTCGGAACGATTTTAGCTCTTTCGGTTGTATATTTTCTAAGCTTTGAAACATCTTTATAATCAATGTTCGCAACTTTTTCTACACAAAAAGAACAAACCTTTTTACGCGATCTTCTTGCGCCCTGGCGGTTTCTGTCGTAAGCCATGAAATTTACCTCCTTACAAAATCAAGTTAAACGTTAAAACGGCAATTCGCTGTCGTCAGTGTCGACCTCTTCAAACTCGCCGAAATCGCCGATAGAAAAGCTCGCGCCCTTCTCAGGCTCGTTAAACCCGGGGGCTGCCGCCGACTGTGCGCTGTTTGCAGCGCTGTTTTTGCTTTCACAAAAGTCGACCTGATCAGCAACAATTTCAACAGCCTTGCGGTTGTTTCCGTTTTTATCGGTATACATTCTTGTTTGAATGGAACCCTCAAGCGCAATCATGTTTCCTTTTTGGAAATATCTTGTAACGAACTCGGCTGTTTGGCGCCATGCCACAACATCGATGAAATCCGCCTGCCTGTCAGACCCGTCCTTCGGGGTATATCTTCTGTTTACGGCAACCGTAAACGAAGTCACCGATACTCCCGATGGAGTTTTGCGAAGCTCCGGTGTTGCAACAAGTCTTCCCATGATAATTGCTCTATTCATACGACATTACCTCTTTTGTGAAAATAAAACGACTATTCCTCTTCCTTTTTAACGATCAAAGAGCGCAGAACACCGTCGGTAATTTTATACACACGGTCAAGCTCCGCCGGAAAATCGGGAGCGGATGTAAAGTTGAACAGCACATAATACCCTTCGGTTTCGTAGTTTATAGCATACGCAAGTCTGCGCTTGCCCCACTCGTCAACCGAATCAAGGGTCGCATGTTTGGTTATCAAAGCAGTGAATTTTTCAACCGCCGCTTTGACCGCATCTTCACCTGATTTTGTACTTAATACGAGAACAGACTCGTATTTCTCCGATACTTTTGCCATTTAAAGCACCTCCTTCTGGACTTAAGGCTTTGCAAAATTCTGCAAAGCAAGGATAACGAAAGAATTATAACTTATTTTAATGTCAAAGTCAAGGATTTTTCTTCGGATTCCGCGCAATTTTAATTTACAGCCTTGCGGAGAGTTGTTTTATGTATTCGCGCAACTCGTCTTTAATCTCGGGATGTTCAAGCCCGACTTCGATAGCCGCTTTCATTATTCCGAATTTATTTCCCATGTCGTACCGAACGCCCTCGTAATCCACGCCGACCATGCCGTCGCTCACCGCGAGCTCGCGCATAGCGTCGGTAAGCTGGATCTCTCCGCCCGCTCCGGGAGCCGTGTTTTCGAGAAAATCAAAAATTTTGCTCGGCAGAACGCACCTGCCCAAAATAGAATAGTTGGACATTATTTGTTCGGGCTTCGGCTTTTCCACCATATCGGTGACCTTAAAGCAGTTTCCCGAAAGCTTGTCCACCTTTAAAGAACAGTATTTTGAAATGTCCTCATACGACACGGGCTTGATGCCGACGGTACCCAGTCCGTAATTTTCATACGCGCTTATAAGCTGTCCGCAGGCGGGATTGTCGCTTATTATAACATCGTCGCCGTACAAAACGGCAAACGGCTCGTCCCCAACAAACGACTTTGCCCTGTAAACCGCGTGACCGAGCCCTTTGGTTTCCTGCTGGCGGATATAGGTGATATTCGCAAGCTTTGATATTTCCGCCATGCTTTCATAAGCGCTCTGCCTGCCGGATGCCAGCAATCTTTGTTCAAGCTCGGGCGTGCGGTCAAAGTGATCCTCCATAATTGATTTGCCGCGGTTAGTGATTATCAGAATATCCTCGATACCGCTTTTAGCCGCTTCCTCAACGATATACTGAATCGCAGGCTTATCAACTATCGGAATCATTTCCTTCGGCATAGCCTTTGACGCAGGCAAAACCCTTGTCCCCAGACCCGCCGCCGGAATGACTGCTTTCTTGATTTTAATTCCCATACTACCTCTCCTCAATTTATTAAACTCCTTTTTATGTCTGCTTTAAGCATGCATTGCAAGCGCAGCTGTTGCAAACATCATAGCCACAAAATATACTGCCGCGAATATGATGACCGCGACTCTTGAGGTCGAACCGCGGCTTACCAGCGCACGGTCGTAATCCTGCGGATCAAGACTGTCGTTTTTCAGCTTTTTTATATTTTTTACCGCTTTACGCATGTACATCCTATTGGCATAATAGCTCAAAAAGGCTCTGAAAGCGATCGACAGAATATAGAATACCGAATTTACCATGAGCAAGAGGTTTGAATCAATGTTAAGGCTTATGAGTCCGTTCGTGTTAAGCGTAACCACTGCGCTTGGAATGCTCAGGGCAAATGTTATCAGAAACGCAAGCACCGCCTCGCCCCACATTTTTCTATACAAAAAATACCAATATTCAAAGATTAACGCCGCAAGATTGAATTTTGAATAATGCTTAGTCTTGTTTTCGATATCCTTGAAACGCGGAATAAAATACGCGCTGTTTTCACCGGCAAATTTAGAAATGTCCTTTGCTTTTACGCCCGCTATTTCCTCGTTCGGATCAACCTGTGCCCCTGCTGAAAAGCCTGCTCCGAAGCCTGCCGCACGCTGCGAAAATCCGCCGTACATATTCGGACCTTCATTTCCCTGCGAAGTTTTATTCATACTTCCGCCGCATCGGTTGCAGTAAATCGCTTCGGGAGGATTTTCAAAGCCGCATATAGGGCATACTCCTCCCCTTGTCTTTTCCTGTTCGGCTCTTTGGGCTTCGGGAGCTTCGAATTTAAAGCCTTCGGCGTGCTTATCCGCATAAACGCACTTCCCGCTTTGCGCCACGCACTCCCTGTGATACGGTGCTCCGCATTCGGGGCATACTACTATATCATCCGAATCCGAGAACTTTTTTTTACAGAACTGACAGCTTGATTTTTTATAATTAATCATATGTCTTGCTTCCTTTAAAAAAATGTGTTATATTTAATCGGCTATTCTCTCGGAGGTCGCTCCGAGAAATCCTCACAAGAATAATTTACTTGTATTATCTAATAGAGTATACCATTATTGTTAACAAAATTCAATTAGTTTTGAGTTTTTCTGTAAATAACAAACGTGCCTCGCACGGAGCGTTTGTATTATCCGACTCGCTGTGTTAAAATTAAATCAACGATTTAAATAAATAAAAAATACCGAGAGAAAGAAACGGTGATAGCATGATAGAATACGACCAGCTCAAACTTGAACTCGAAGCTCTTAAACCACGGGTCGAGGAGCTTGCAGGCGCGCTTGATTTTGACAATCTTAAACCGCAGATAGCGTCGCTTGAAGCGCAAACGCTCAAGGACGGCTTTTGGAACGACGCTAAGGAATCGCAGTCAACAGTCCAGAAAATCGCAGATCTGAAAAACACCGTTTCAGATTACGAACAATTAAAAGCTCACTACGACGACGTTTGCACCCTGCTGCTCATCGCCATTGAAGAAAACGACGAATCAATGCTGACGGAAATACAGGACGAAAAAGCGGCGTTTGAAAAAGAGCTTGAAGCACAAACGCTTAAAACGCTTCTGTCCGGCGAATATGATAAAAACAACGCTATTTTGACATTTCACGCCGGAGCCGGCGGCACAGAAGCGCAGGATTGGGCGCAGATGCTTTTCAGAATGTACACAAGATGGGCTGAACGGCACGGATTCAAAATTAAAACCCTTAACTATCTCGACGGCGACGAAGCCGGCTTAAAAAGCGCGTCTATGCTGATAGAGGGCGCAAACGCTTACGGATATCTTCGCTCCGAGTCGGGAGTCCACCGTTTGGTAAGAATATCTCCGTTTGACTCCTCTGGCAGACGGCACACGTCGTTCGCCTCGCTCGAGGTCATGCCCGAAATCGACGACGACGCGCAGATAGAAATCCGCGACGAGGATCTGCACATCGACACCTACCGCGCGGGCGGCGCAGGAGGACAGCACGTCAACAAAACCGAATCCGCAATCAGAATTACCCACATACCGACAGGTGTCATCGTCGCCTGCCAAAACGAACGAAGCCAACACCAAAACCGCGATATCGCAATGAAAATGCTGCGCTCAAAGCTGGTTGAAATAAAAGAGCGGGAGCATCTCGACCGAATAGAAGATATTAAAGGCGAGCAAAAGGAAATTGCATGGGGTTCTCAGATACGCTCGTATGTTTTCATGCCGTACACCCTGGCGAAAGAC
>CAZHWR010000002.1:29488-75670 GCA_964536085.1 uncultured Oscillospiraceae bacterium | reverse complement strand
GAAAAACGCCCATATACAGGATATGAGCGTTTCTTGATATAGTCTTTTTCAGAACCAATTGACCACCTATGTGCCGGACAAGGGTCCCTGCTACCGCTGTATATTTAAAAATTACCTCCGAAAGACGCCGTCCCAACCCAGGCAGGTGTTATCGGCGCAATGGCGGGCGTTATAGGCTGCTTGCAGGCAATGAATACATAACAAATACAGGCAACTTGCTGACGGGCTTCCTTTTGACATACGATGCTTTGAAAATGGAATTTAGGAAATTTAAACTGCCAAAGGATACCGACTGCGGTGTATGCGGCGACCATTCCTCTATTACAGAGCTTATAGATTATGAACAGACGGAATGCACGGGAGTATAGCTTATGATAGTATTATCAAAATCTGACTATGAGAAAATACTCTACCATTTCTCAAATCCTTTAAAATAGATGGAAATGATTCAGAACAGGAGATATTGAAATATGTATGATTCAGTAATAATCGGCGGAGGTGCGGCAGGTCTGACCGCCGCCATTTACGCTGCAAGAGCAGGCATCGACTTTATAGTCCTGGAGCAGGATGGCTTGGGCGGAGGTCAGATAACATCCGCTCATATGGTGGAAAACTATCCGGGAGTGCCGAATGTGAACGGCGCGGACTTAGGCGAAGCCATAAAAGAGCAGGCTGTCGGACTGGGTGCAAAAATCGAGTTTGGAATCGTGGATAAAGTTAATGACGCAGGAAAATATAAAGAAATCATTCTGCACAACGGCAGCATTATTAAGGCAAGATCGGTTATCGCCGCTGCCGGTGCGGTTCCGCGCAAGCTGAATGTTCCAGGTGAGCAAGCTTTTTTAGGCAAAGGCGTCTCATATTGCGCTGTTTGTGACGGCGCATTTTTTGCCAACAAGGATGTTTTTGTTATAGGCGGCGGCGACACCGCCGTTGAAGACGCAATATATCTTTCACCGATTTGCAAAAGCGTGACCCTTGTGCACAGAAGAGATACGTTTCGCGCGCCTAAAACAAGAGTTGACGCGCTTCTCAAGCTTCCCAATATAACCGTTCGCTGCAATGAAACGCTCAGAGCCATCACAGGTGACCAAATAGTCGGCGGCGTTGAATTAAAAAGCGCGGATGGCTGCACGCACTGTGACGCAAACGGCGTATTCATCGCCGTGGGTTCAGTCCCCGCAACAGAGTGTTTGAAAAATCTGCCGCTGAATTTTGACAATGGTTATATTTGCGCAAACGAAGATTGCAAAACGAATATCGACGGTCTTTTTGTCGCGGGAGATATTCGCAAAAAACAGCTTCGCCAAGTGGTGACGGCGGTGGCGGACGGTGCAAACGCCGCTATAAGTGCGATAGAATATTTAAAGGAACAGCTATGTTAAATCAATTTTCAAGAACTGAATTATTATTTGGTAAAGAGGCTATGGACAAGCTTGCCCATAGCCGTATCGCTGTATTCGGAATAGGAGGCGTCGGCGGTTATACCGTCGAAGCGCTGGTCAGAAGCGGAGTCGGTGCAATCGATTTGATTGACGATGATAAAATTTGTTTGACTAATATCAACCGTCAGATATATGCCACACGCAAAACTGTAGGACAATACAAGGTAGACGCCGCAGAGGAACGCATTTTAGAAATCAATCCGAATACAAAGGTGACTAAATATAAAACCTTTTACACTCCCGAAACGGCAGACCAATTTGATTTTACAAAATACGATTATATCGTCGACGCCATTGATACTGTAACGGGCAAAATAGTTTTAGTGGAGAACGCGCAAAAAGCCGGTACTCCTATCATCAGCTCAATGGGAGCAGGCAATAAGCTTGACCCGACGGCATTTGAGGTGACGGATATATATCAGACTTCCGTCTGCCCTCTGGCAAGAGTTATGCGCAGGGAACTGAAAAAACGCGGAATCAAAAAACTCAAGGTCGTTTATTCAAAGGAGCCCGCAATGACTCCTATTGAAAATACTGAAAACAGTTGTAAATACCACTGTATATGCCCTCCCGACACAAAAAGAAAGTGTACCATCCGACGCCAGGTTCCCGGCAGCAACGCATTTGTACCGTCCGCCGCCGGACTGATAATCGCAGGCGAGATTTTAAAGGAATTAACAGGCGTTACAAATACCTGACAGTCTTCAGCACTGCAAGAAATTGTTATTATCGCATAATTCTCCCTAATCCTCTGCGGATTCAAGCTTTGCCCTGAACGATATGCTTCGAGGAGTGGTTATTTCATCAAATTTTATGATATATGCGGACTTTTCCGAGTCTATCCCCTCTACCGTGCCGCCTCCGAAAATATCGTGCTTTACCCTTTGACCCTCGCTGAACCGCTTCTTTTCTGAATCCTCCTCCAAGCATCGGTTGCTGATTTTTATATAGCTTCTCGCGTCAGCAATCAAATCGTCCTTTAAAGGCTCTGTATATGTTAGCAGCGATTGATCGATATCGAACAAAAAGCGGGACGGATAGCGCGGCGAGCCGTCGAGATTTCTCCCCTGAGCCTCGGAAAGATAAAGCGCTTTTTCAGCGCGGGTTATGGCGACAAACGCGAGCCTGCGCTCCTCCTCCATTTTTTCGAGAGTATTGGTTTTTTTCGACGGGAAAACGCCCTCGTTCATGCCGCACAGAAACACATGAGGAAATTCAAGTCCCTTTGCCGTGTGCACTGTCATCAGCTTGACTCTGTCGCCGTCACCCTGTGAATCGCTGTTAGTAAACAGCGCAACATACGAAAGATAATGCTCAAGCGTAGCTTCCTCTCCGCAGGAGGTTTCGTATTCATACACCGACTGCTTTAATTCCGCAAGATTATCCAATCGCTCCTGACTGCCCTCAGTTCTTAACATTTTCTCATATCCGCTCTGGTTTAGAATATCCGAAAGCAGTTCAGATATGGGGCGCTCGGAATAGTTTCCGCCGAACGATTCGATAAGGCTGATATACCGCGCCGCTTTTGATTTTCTGAAAAGCTCGCTGTCCGCGTTTGCGGTCAGCGCTGCGTAAAGCGAGCAGTCGTTCTGCAAAGCATACTCCCGCAAAAACTTCATTCTCTGCTCCCCTATGTTTCTTTTGGGAACGTTGACTGTTCTGGCAAACGCCAAATCATCTTTATATGCTATCATTCGCAGATAAGAAAGCGCGTCTTTTATTTCCATCCGCCCGAAAAACTGAACGCCGCTGTAAATCGTATACGGAATTTTTTCTTTTGCAAACACCTGCTCTATATTGCGGGACACATGGTGCGAACGATACAAAACGGTTATATCTTTAAAATCCGCTTCGCCGTTTTCCTTTAGTCGCAAAATTCTATCGGCTATCCAAGCCGCCTCGTCCAAAGCGGCGGAAGCGTGATGGCATACTACTTCCCTGCCGCTTTCCAGCGTCGGCACAAGCTGTTTTTTAACACGGTGACGATTTTTATCAATAAGCGAATTTGCAACAGAAATTATCTGCGGAGTTGAACGATAGTTTTCCATCATCATTATGGTTTTAACGTTCGGAAATTCCGTGTTAAAATCAAGAAGATATTTTATATTTGCTCCGCGCCAAGTGTAGATAGTCTGATCCGAATCGCCAACGACAAAAAGATTTTTATGATATCCGCACAGCGCTTTCATCAGCTTGTACTGCGGCTCGTCGATATCCTGAAATTCATCTATCATTATGTATTCCAGCCGCTTTTGCCACTTGAGCTTTATATCCTCGTTTTTACTGAAAATGTAAAGCGTAAAAACAATCAGGTCGTTATAATCCAGCCCGAAGCATTTTTTCTCCTGATACAAATATCCGTAAAAGATAATGTCTGACGGATTTTGCGCTTCATCATATTTTTTCTTCAGCGTTTCGAGCGACATATCTATCATATCTATATAATAATTCGGGTCTTTTATCATCTTGCGTATTTCAATCATATCGCGCGCCTTGGAAAACGTCATATCGCGAAGCGTTAAGCCGCGCTCTTCGTAAATGATTTTGAGCATCGAATCAATATCCGAATTATCAAGCACTAAAAAACGCTTCGGATATTGTACGGCGAAGCTGTCCTCCTGCAAGACCGAAACACAAAAGCCGTGAAAGGTATTGATATAGCCTGTGTCGTTGTCGCCGGTCAAATTGTGAATGCGCGCACGCATCTCATTCGCGGATTTATTGGTAAACGTGACGCACAGTATGTTACCGGGCAGTATTCCGAGTTCATTCACCAAATAGGCAAATCTGTATGACAGCGCCCGGGTTTTACCTGAACCCGCCCCCGCTATCACTCTCACAAATCCCTCGGTCGAGGTTACCGCCTCGCGCTGCGATTCATTAAGCCCGTTTAAAATATCCATGCGCCCGCCTCCCGCCGACATTCTTTTCGCGAACATATATTTGCAATTACTATTATACATAGGAATGTTGCACAAATCAAGACTTAACCCAAATAAAGAGAAAAACGGTTTTGCCCGGCACCTGAAAGCGAGAAATTTTTTAGCATAAAAGGGCCGGAAGCCGCAGATATGCTGGCGCATTTCAAGGATTTCAGCCGGTTTTAAGCGGGAAAAGAGCCGTTTTCAGGCGATTTATCCTTATTCAGATTAAGTCACAATAAAAACAAAGCTTCCCTTTACAGATGTTTAAGCAGAAAACCTGTAAAGTGAAGCTTTAGCTTTATCAGCGAAAATCAGATTATAGTCCCGCCGCCTACGACAACGTCGCCGTCGTATAAAACGACAGCCTGACCCTTGGTTACAGCGCGCTGAGGTTGGTCGAATTCTATTTGCAGTACGTCCTCATCCGTCTGAACAGCGGTCGCCCACTGCTCTGTCTGACTATAGCGCACCTTAGCCTTGATCCTAATGGGATTTTTAATGTTTTCAACTGATATAAGGTTAATATTATTTGCCGTGACCGTGCTTGAATATATATTTTGCTCCTTGGCGAGCACCACGGTGTTGCTCTGCGGATTTACGGATTTCACATACATCGGTTCCCCAAAAGCTATTCCCAGCCCTTTTCTCTGACCGACGGTATAGTTTATAATACCGTTGTGAACTCCCAGCACATTTCCAAATTCATCAGTGAAATTTCCCTTTGGGTAATCCTTTCCAGTGTGCTGTTTGATAAAATCCGCATAATTTCCGTTTTGGACAAAGCAGATATCCTGACTGTCGTGCTTTTTGGCATTTATAAATCCTTGCTGCTCGGCGATTTGCCTCACCTGCTGCTTATTCATATCCCCCAGCGGAAACAATACGTGCGCAAGCTGTTTTTGCGTGAGCGGATACAGCACATAGCTTTGATCCTTTTGCAGGTCATCCGACTTTTTGAGCAGATACCGTCCTGTTTGCCCGTCCTGCCCGGTTTTTGCATAATGCCCCGTGACAACGTAATCGTAATCCAACTCCTGCGCTCTCAAAAACAACTTGTCAAATTTCAAATATCGGTTGCAGTCAATACACGGATTAGGCGTTAAGCCGTTTTCATATGCACTGACAAACCGCTCAATTACATCCTGCTTAAACCGCCCGGAAAAGTTAAAAACGTAATACGGTATATCCAGCTTGTATGCAACACTTCGGGCGTCGTCGATATCATCGAGTGAACAGCAGGTGTGCTCGCGCGGAATGTCAATGTCTTCGTTATTAAAGAGCTTCATGGTAACTCCCATGCATTCAAACCCGCGGCTTTTCATCAAATACGCCGCAACGGAGGAATCGACCCCTCCGCTCATCGCAATTATAGCTTTTTTACCGTTCATAGTCATCACTCCGCTTTCTTTATAATAAATTATAAATTTTGCTGAAAAGCTGTATACGTATCCACAAAAAAGGTCGGCGCTGTTGTCAGCCGCCGACCCGGATCGTTTTAATTTTGATTAATCTGCAACTAAGCGCCCTGCCGCGGGTTTCGGTTTTATCGAAGCCGACATAACGTTAAGCTTTAATTATCATTAATCCCCAAACGCCTGCGACAAATCGGCGATGATATCGTCGATATGCTCCGTTCCGATAGAAAGGCGAACAGTGTTTGGCTTGATTCCCTGTTCAAGCAGTTCTTCTTCATTGAGCTGCGAATGAGTTGTGGAAGCGGGGTGAATAACCAACGATTTAACGTCGGCAACATTTGCCAGCAATGAGAATATTTCGAGCTTATCGATAAATTCCTGCGCTTCCTTTGCGCCGCCTTTTACATTGAATGTGAATATAGAAGCTCCGCCGTTCGGAAAATACTTTTTGTAAAGCTCGTGGTGCGGATGGCTTTCAAGCGAAGGATGATTAACGCTTTCAACCTTGGGATGCTTTGAAAGGAATTCAACGACCTTAAGAGTGTTCTCAACATGCCTTTCAACACGCAGTGAGAGCGTTTCAAGCCCTTGCAGAAACAAAAATGCGTGAAGCGGAGCAAGCGTTGCACCTGTATCGCGCAGCAGAATAGCCCTGATTTTGGTAACAAACGCCGCGGCTCCAACCGCTTTTGTAAAGCTGATTCCGTGGTAGCTCGGATTTGGATCGGTGATGGTCGGGAATTTCCCGCTCGCCTCCCAATCGAATTTGCCGGAATCAACTATAACACCGCCGATAGCAGTTCCATGGCCGCCGATAAACTTGGTGGCGGAATGAACGACTATATCAGCGCCGTATTCAATCGGACGAACCAAAAACGGCGTTGCAAATGTCGAATCGACAACAAGCGGGATCTTGTGCGCATGAGCGATATCCGCGACCTTCTGAATATCAATAAGCGTCGCGTTGGGATTTCCTATAGTTTCAATAAAAATTGCCTTTGTTTTTTCATTTATTGCGTTTTCAAATGCATTTTCTTCATCCGCGTCGACAAAAGTAGTGGTGATTCCGTACTGCGGGAGCGTATGAGCCAAAAGATTATATGTTCCGCCGTAAATAGTCTGAGCGGAAACGATATTGTCCCCCGTTTCGGCAAGATTCAAAAAAGTGTATGTTATAGCGGCGGCGCCGGAAGCTACTCCGAGCGCAGCGACTCCGCCCTCAAGCGCTGCAACGCGCTGTTCAAAAACGTCGACAGTGGAGTTTGTAAGACGGCCGTAAATGTTTCCCGCGTCGGCAAGACCGAACCTTGCGGCTGCGTGCGCCGAATTTTTAAAGACATAAGATGTAGTTTGATAAATCGGGACTGCGCGCGCGTCTGAAGCCGGATCAGGCTGTTCCTGACCTGCATGAAGCTGGATGGTTTCAAATTTATATTTATCGTATGTATAGCTCATTGTAAATACCTCTTTTTCATAATTATTATAGTGTCAAAATCATATATTAGTATTCACAGCGGCACATTCGCCCGTTTCTGAAGTTGTGTCTCAGCATAGTAAATACAATGTTGCGCATACAAATATGCCTCCTTTATCCCAATCTACATAATGCCTATATGTTTGATGTGCTTTATTCTACACTATTAAAAACGATTTGTCAACACCCATTTTATCAGCACACGAAATATTTTTTAATTTTTCCAAAATAAGGGGTTGACAAATGCCGTTTATGGTGCTAGAATAAAACACATAAAAGCACTAGGCTTTATAGGTTTTTATAATTTTATTTCGAATCGAGGTTGCAGATTTTGAAAATTTTACAATTTAAACGATGTTGACGCTGTATATATAGTAATATACAACATATACAACACAAATCAACTATCATTATCAAAAGGAGATTATTATTATGAAAACATTTGAAAGAATTACAGATTTAATAGGAAAAACCCCTCTTTTAAAGCTTAATAACTATTCCAAGCTGAAAGGTCTTGAAGCAACTGTATACGCAAAGCTTGAATACTTCAATCCCGCAGGAAGCGTTAAAGACAGAATCGCAAAGGCCATGATCGATGATGCAGAAGAAAAGGGAGCTTTGAAGCCCGATTCTGTTATCATCGAGCCCACCAGCGGAAATACCGGAATCGGACTTTCGGCAGTCGCCGCTTCAAGAGGATATAAAATTATACTTACAATGCCCGATACTATGAGTATTGAACGCCGCAATCTTTTGAAAGCATACGGCGCTGAACTCGTTTTGACCGACGGCGCAAAAGGAATGAAAGGTGCTATCGCAAAGGCACAGGAGCTTGCCGACGAAACACCGAACAGCTTTATCCCCAGCCAGTTTACAAACGCTGCCAACCCGAAGGCTCATCTGGACACCACAGGTCCCGAAGTTTGGGAAGATACCGACGGCAAAGTTGACATATTTGTTGCAGGCGTCGGAACAGGCGGAACGGTTTCAGGCGTAGGCGAATACCTGAAGTCCAAAAAACCTGATGTTAAGATAGTAGTCGTCGAGCCCGCAGGCTCCCCTGTTCTTTCCAAAGGAACTCCCGGACCTCACAAAATCCAGGGCATCGGCGCAGGCTTTGTTCCTGATACGCTCAACACTGAAATTTACGACGAAATCATCACAGTTGAAAATGAAGAGGCTTTTGAAACAGGCAGAACTCTTGCGAAAAATGAAGGACTGCTTGTTGGAATCTCTTCCGGAGCCGCGGTATTCGCCGCCTCGCAGCTTGCAAAACGCCCTGAAAACAAAGGCAAAAATATTGTAGTCCTGCTGCCTGACACCGGCGAGCGCTATCTCTCCACACCGATGTTTTCGGAATAATCGACTATCCGTTATTTTTACGGCTTTCTTCGTATTTTGCGAAGAAAGCCGTTTTTGTGTTATTATAATAGTAACAGCTGAAAATAATCGTTATTGTAATACCGAGTATGTTTTAATCCTGCTTTAATTTTTATACCGTATATTTTTTATATGGAGGTGTTTAGAATGCGAATACTGCTCGCGGAGGACGAACGCGATCTGAATAAAATAATAACAAAAAAGCTCGCTTCCGAAGGCTACAGCGTAGACAGCTGTTATGACGGCGAACAGGCCATCGACTGCGCTGCGGCAGCGGAATACGACGCTGCAATACTTGATATTATGATGCCAAAAGCCGACGGCTTTGATGTGCTCAAATACTTGCGCCAAAACGGCGGACGTACCCCCGTTTTGTTTTTAACGGCAAGGGATTCTGTTCCGGAACGCGTCAAAGGGCTGGACAGCGGCGCAAACGACTATCTGATAAAACCGTTTTCATTTGACGAGCTCTTGGCAAGACTGCGCGCTATAACCCGCGCTCCGTTCGGAATGCAGAGCAATCTGCTCACAGCGGATGATCTGGAAATGAACTGCGCTTCCCGCACCGTTAAGCGAGGCGGAAAAACAATCGAGCTTTCCGCCAAGGAATACGCGCTGCTTGAATATCTTCTGAGAAATAAAAACATCGTGCTTTCAAGAGAAAAAATTGAAAATCACATATGGAATTTCGACTACGACGGCGGAACAAACGTCGTCGACGTTTATATCCGTTACCTGCGCAAAAAAATCGACGACGACTCAAACGCCAAGCTGATACATACAGTACGCGGAAGCGGTTATGTTTTGCGGGAGGAAAAATAAAAATATGAAAAGGCTTACTGTGCGGCTTAAAATCACCCTGTGGTTTACAGCGGTCATGATAATAATCATCGCTCTGACATTTCTTACCGTTTTTAAAATCAGCGAATCAATAATACAAAAGTCAATACGCGACAACCTGATTGAAACTGTCGAAAACAACTCGGATGAAATAGAATATTTCGAATATATCCCCTCTGCAGACGGTGACAACGACCAATACATCAAGTTCAAAAACGGCTATCTTGAAATCGACGACGATTTTTTGGACAGTATAAACAGTGTGCTGACCGCGTTATACGACTCCGAATCTAATATGCTTTACGGAGAAACTCCCGGTTATCCTGAAATATCAGCCGTTCCTTTTTCAGACTCTGAAACTCAAACCGTCACAGTATCAAAGGTCAAATACTATATCTTCGACCGCGCTCTGGAAAGAGACGAACTCGACGGGCTCTGGCTTCGCGGCGTTGTTTCGGAAAATCAGGGCGAACAGCAGTTTTCAAACGTGGTTGCGATATCGCTGGTAATAATGCCTGTGATACTGATAATTTCGATAATCGGAGGATATGTGATTGCAGGGCGTGCATTAAAACCGATAGATAAAATTTCCGATTTGGCGTCGCACATCAGTCACGGCGACGATTTAAAAAAGCGCATTGAGCTTGAAAACGGTAACGATGAACTGCACAGGCTTGCCGACGTTTTCAACAGTATGCTTGAACGGCTGGACAGCGCGTTTGAAACACAGCGTCAATTCACCTCCGACGCTTCGCATGAGCTAAGAACTCCGATGAGCGTAATTTCAGCTCAATGCGAGCTTGCGCTCGAAAGCCCGAAAAGTACTGAGGAATATTATAACGCCTTGCAGGTAATAGACCGCCAGAGCAAAAAAATGTCCGCGCTCATAAGCGATATGCTGGATTACACCCGGCTTGAACAAAACGCATACGGATACAAGCTTGAAAAGCTCGACTTTTCAGCGCTTGCAAAAAGCGTATGCTCTGATATGGCGTTGATTAATGACAGAGGAATAAATCTAAGCTTTGATATTATGCCTGACATTTTCGTAAACGGAAACTCTCAGCTTTTAGCCCGACTGATGTCTAATCTTATTAGCAATGCATACAGATACGGAAAGCCTGAAGGCCATATAAACGTCACACTTTCGCAAAATGATGAAAACGCGGTTCTCGCAGTTTCAGACGACGGCATAGGAATATCCGATTCCGATATCGGCAAAATCTTTGACCGCTTTTACCGCGCCGACCCTTCACGGTTCGGCAAAGGCACGGGGCTTGGGCTTTCTATTGTAAAGGAAATCGCATATTTGCACAACGGCAAAATTACCGTTGACAGCGAGCTTGGGCACGGAAGTACATTCAAATTTACTATGCCAAAATTATTTTAAATATTTCGCAAGATATTTTGCGCTTGTTCGTCAGACAAACTTTCAAAATGTTCGCTGTCTGCCTGAGCTACGCATATAAAAAATATTCCGACAATTATTTCAATGATTTCGCCGTCTTCATTCCGAAGCTCTCGATTAAGGCTAAGTCCGCTTATTTTACCGTCTTCATTGCATATCAGTACAACGTCCTCGTCCTCAAACGGTCTTATTGCTTCAATGTATCCGCCGACAAGCTTTTGCATTTCAGCTAAAGAGGTTTCCGCTTCTTTTAAAACTGCCTTTTTGTTTGGTTCAACATTCAGTTTTTAAGATACAATGTTTGTGCTTCCTGCCATTTCAAATAGGAGCCCGGCAAAACCGAGGATCTTTCATAGACGGTCAAAGTCCTTTGATATCGGCGGCACGCGTCACGCCGCGTTGGTGCGATCTGCCAATTGTAAAAGTTTGTTGCCTGCAGCCCGTAAACAAGTTTAGAAATTTCCCATTGTCAACTGTTCTCCGGCTTTATCTTCATCTAACTGTCGTTGGATATTTTATTGTGCCTTTTTTGCATGTTCCCTTCGGTATCTGCATAGTATTTCCTGCTTCGGAAGCGTTTGTTTTGTAGCATCTTAACAAAGCCCTAAAGGTTTACACCTTTAGGGCTTTGCATTTGTTTTTTCACGCTCTTCAATAAAATACCTTTAGAGCTTTGGATGCAATATATAACGCCAAAACGCTATCGATCCTTGATTAACAGTCATCACGCGATTTTTCTGGCCGCCCCGCGTTTGTTGACTTTATAAACAACGCTTTTAACGCGCAGCTTAAGGCTGACTTTTTTCCCGGAGGTCCGTACTATTCCGCGCTTATTTACTATATAGAAGACGCTTTTCACTTTTATAACGCGGTATTTTCTGTTGCCGGATATTTGCACCCTGCCTTTTTTGTTTATAATATATCTCTTTCCGCTTGCGGCAACAATCGCGTATTTTTTATTTTTCGATTTTTGTATCACACCCCTTGCGTTTACAACGTATGTTGCTTTCCCCACATTTATCGCCCTGTATTTATATTTAACGGCTTTCTGGATTTCCCCTTTTCTGTTTATAATATAGCTCTTTGCCCCGAGAGTTACTTTCCGCCATTTTTGCCCGGCTCTCAGCACAACGCCTTTTTTAAGCACATACTGCTTGCCGTTATAGGTTATTAATCTGCTTCCGCCGACAGCCTTACCGTTTTTATAAAACCGCATATTTCCATCGACAAGCACAACGCCGTCTAAAATCGGATTTCCCGTACTCGTGCCGCTCGAATTTGAGCTGTCAGGCTCGGAGTCGTCTGAATTGGCGTCATCCGAATCTTGAGACTGCAACAACTCATAATAAACGTTTTGGAATGCGCCTGTAATGTCGCAGACGTTAAGACCGAAACGCCCGCTTAGAGAAGTACCGTCATTGGCAGAAGCTAAAAGCTCACCGTTCACATAAAATTCTATCTTCGAACCTACGCACAGCACTTTAAGGTTATACCGATGATCGTCAGTAAGCTTCAGCGTACCTGCATTACCCAGCGTAACGTCGCTGTAGCTACCTGTAACGGGGTTCATTGTGAATTTCAGTATCCGTGCACGGCGATCGCGCTCACAGACATCGGCCGTATAGTAAACAGATAGATCATCTGCCGCGCGGAATATAAGCGCCGCGCCCACATTACCATCTATATATCTCATATCAGCCTCATAGCTGAAGTCTGCGGCAAAGCTCTGAGACAGAATTGGCGAATTGCCGACGCCGCTGCCCTCAAGCCCGTCCGATGTGATTTCCCAGCTTCCGCCGACTGCTTCAAGATCAGATAGATTCGTGTTAAACACCCGTTCCTCAGCGAGGATCTTCCATTCCCCCCGCAAATCACCGTCTGTCGCAATCACAGAGGCCTCGCCCTGCGCAACAGCTTTTACGACTGCATAATTGCTTCCCTCTTCGATAATTTGTAAAACTCCGTCATCGGAAACGCTCCATTTTGCGTGAACCTGTGCGCCAAAGCTGTCGGGAACAGCAAACACGGTAAACTTCTCCGAGACTGCGTATTTCGTTTTGCCCGAAGATACCGTTATTTTTTTCGCCGTGTCCGCAGACTGCTCCGCTCTGAATATCGAATTCAACTTATATATACGCAGAGTTTCAAACGTCACTGCGCCGTTTTTGGAATAAAGCTCCATGCCGACTCCCGAACTTTCGGGAAATATAAGAGAAGTAAACGCTTTACCGTTTGCAAAAAGCTCCGCCGAAGAACGGTCGACAAGGATTTTCAGCGACAGCTTTCCGTTTTGCTTATACACAGTCTCTGAAAAAGAGGTGAGAAATCCGCTTGTCGGGCTTTCCCCGGAATTTCGTCTGTCAAGTATCAGCTTTTCCTTTTTGCTGTCGTATTTTACAACGGTCTGCTTACCGCCTCCGGCACGCAGGATAAATCCAAACTCCTCCGCCTGATTTTCAGAAATCACAGCGTCGATTTCAAACGTTTCCTGCATTGTACCCCTGAGCGGATTTACTGTTTCTTCGTCCACTGTAATACCATCCAAAACCACGGAGCTGCCACGCAGGCTCTCAAGCTCCCCTATCGGCTCCTGATTAATCCGATACTTGCCGCTGTCAAAAACCAAAGTGAGCTCGTACGGAACTGTCAGCGCACCGTTATACGGATCTGTGACGTCGCCCGTCTGATTGGAATATCCCAAATCGACCATCCAGCTCATCATGATTCTTCTGTTATCAGGCGCATTATTAAAAGTAATTCCCGCGTATGTGTCCGAAGCGCTGTTAAATGCCAGCCGCTCGCCGCTGTCGGGTACGAACTTCCATACCCCGCCGACAAGCTTGAAGTCGCCGACCATATACCACACTCCACCGCCGGACAGCACCCATTTTTCAGTATCTGTACCCGCCGCTGTCATTTTGTAAAAATCCGCGCACTCTGTCACAAGCTCGGGCTGCATTCCCTCAGCTTTCCAATCGATCAGGTTATCAGAAGAGTAAAAGCGAACCGGTCCGCCTGCGCATATCATCATCCACTGCGCGGATTCTTCGTGCCAAAACACCTTGGGATCGCGGAAAGCGCTGTCATTCAGCGGATCGTCGTCGGCGTCGAGTATAGGCGCGCCGCCGTTATATTTTATCCACGTCCGCCCTTTATCCTTGGAATACGCCATACACTGTCGCTGCACAAGTCCTTTTGGATCAGTGCAGGTATAATATATAACAAGTCCCGACTTTTCCTCAGTATCGCTGAACAGCCCGGAGGTATTGTTTAAATCGGCAACACACGACCCGGACCACATAGAACCGTATTCATCCGGCGCCAACGCAATCGGAAGCTCTGTCCAATGAACTAAATCGGTTGAAACCATATGCGCCCAGTATTTGATATCCTGCGAATATTTGCTGTCGGGATAATACTGATAAAACACATGGTACTCCCCTTCGTAATACACAAGCCCGTTAGGGTCGTTAAGCCATCCGGATTCCGGCGTAATATGGAACTGCGGTCTGTACGGCTCGTTATAATATATATCGTCTGACTGTCTGCGTTTGATTTTTATCACAACCGTCTCTCCGTTTCCGGGTCTAACCAAAATTATATTTTCGCCCTCTCCGAGCGCAATTGTCATAGGCTCTGTATATACCGCAGAGTCCAAAATGTCAAGTCCGGTCGATTTATTGTATCCGTATACCGAAGCCTCTGTTTTGGTCTCAAGAGTCAGCGTTATGCTGTCTGTCAAGTTGTTCACCGCCGCGCTGTATAGCTTGGAGGACGTTGAATACTCGGGTGAGATTTGCGCACCGCTCACCGCCAGCGAATCAACGACGGGCAAATCGTCGGACAAATCCGTATACAAAACATTGTTAAACACCGACGTGGAATTGCACACCAGCAGACCGAGGCGACCGGATGTAAATTCGTAATCCGAGCAGCTTATTATAAGTCTGCCATTCAGAAAATACCTTATATCGCTTCCGTTCACTTCGACTCTCATTGAATAATCTTTTACGGATTTATCGGTTATCTTATACTCGCCGAGGGTCACCGCACCGGAATCGGTAAACTTAAAGATGCGTGCGTTTGAAAAGTCACCCAAATCAACGTTTGCAACATAGGCGTTCCCGCCGTTATAATTAGAACGAAACACCAATGAGGCCGCGTCTCCCGATTCTATTTTTACATCCGCCTCATAAATAAAATTGTCAGGCGCACTGTCCGACAGGGCAAACGAGTCTCCTGTTCCCTGACCTGTAAAGCCGTCCGATGTTATCATCCAGCTTCCGTTATTTCCGGCTTTTGCTAACCCTGTTAAGTTTGTATTAAACTCTGAGGAGGTTTGAGTATCATACTCCTCGATTTTAATATTTGAAAATCTCACCTGAGCGTCCCATGAAAGCAGTCCCAGATATCCTCCCGTATAGCTGAGATCCCGGCATGCGAGTATAAGCTGGTCGTCTATGTAGAACTTTATGTTTTTATCGCCGTCTACGCTCACCTTCATATTATAAGCCGTTTTTTCAAGCTGTTCGTCGGTCATCGGCACATATTCGTTTAATTGCAGCGCTCCGCCCGATACCTTGAAAATCCTCGCGGAATACGCCGGGCTTTCCGTATTTCGGTTCGGGCAAATCGCATACCATTCGCCGCTCGGTACGTCATCGCGGTTCTTCACTCCGAAAGTGAGAATAGGATTACTTCCGTCGAGTATTTCTACATCCGCTGAAAAAACAAATTCATCCATCCACACCTCCGATGTGGCATGGTTATCGTTCCTGTCTCTTTTAGAAAGAATAATTCCTCCGCTTTCATCGCCGCTGATTGTGCAGCCCGCCTGCGCCGCGCTTTCAGACAGCTTAAAATCCTCAAAGGTATATTCCTTTTGCGCCAAATCCGCCGCCGCAAAAGGAACGCAGGAAAGAACAACGCTGACCACCAGCATCCATGCTGCCGTTTGTTTAAATCGTTTTGATAATATCATATCGATTTTTCCTTTCAAAGCAGTATTTTTATTGCTTAAATTTTTTATCGGAGCAGAGCTCCGTCAAGCTCGCTTGGAACTGAGCTTGCGAACGATTTCAGTCTGCGCTGAGTAACGTTAGCTCCTCAGAGCTTCAGTGGGGGATTCACTCCCGCTGAAATTCTGAAGCGTATCCCGCCGCATGAGAGGTGGAACATCGCGGGCAGGTTATATGCTTCATGCTTTTCTCAGTACAGTTTTATTCTGTTTTCATACAATAAAAAGCTACGTCCCGGTTTCACCGTTCTTTTGTTCGCGCTTTTAACGCTGTCATGCGCCCATGTTCCCACCGCTGCAAGTATCGACACAGCATACGAAATTCCGTTGACAACAGTTAATGTCCGCAGGACAGGCATATACGTCTATTGAGTCCGCTTCATTATTGTAATTTGCCGCTGCCATTGTATTCAGCTTCGGGGCTTCAATAACTTATATGCTCCTTTTCTCCCGAGCTTTTAAAATCCGCACGTCGCTTCCTTCACACCGAAGGCAGACAAAAATTGAAAACAAGCGCGACACCATTCGAGCCGAGTATCTTTTTTCCATATCCGAAGCGGAAAGATTGGTGTTTATAATAGTCGGCCGACCTAAATTAATCCGCGAATTAATAATATCATACAACGTTGAAACGTTAAAATCAGACGTAAATTCAACCCCCAAATCGTCGACTATAACAAGCTGCGCTCCGATAATCTCGTCAAAAGTATTGCCGCTTGACCGACCGAACCGTTCATCCTCTATGCGGCGCAAAAAATCCTGTGCGGAGGAGTACACCACCTCAAAGCCTTTTTTCACGACTTCTCCCGCTATAGCCAATGAAAGATGAGTTTTTCCAAGCCCCGTACCTCCGAACAACAGCACGCTTTCAGACTGACAGGAAAAAGTATCCGCATAATGCGCACAGTAATCGTAAATCTTTTTCATCACAGCGCGCGGCGATTGTTTAGCTCCGACTGCATCGTTTGAATAATACGAAAGCTTAAAATTATCAAACCGATTTTCTTCGGGGCGGCAATACGTGCAAAGCTGCTTTGCCATATACTCCGCCTCCAGCTTTAAAAGGCAGGCGCACTTTTTATTTTGAACAAAGCCTGTGTCTTTACAAGCTGCGCATTCGTATGTAAGCGAAAGATAGTCCGCGGGATATCCCGCCTCTTTAAGCGCGGATACGATTTTTTCCTGCGTTTGCAGATTTTTCGCCTTGATTTTTTCCATCTGCTCCGCCGCGTTTTCACCGGAGCCCAAAACGGTCCTGCTGAGCTCGAGCAAAGTCCCCGAAAGGGCTTTTTTCTGCGCGGTTATATCAGGGTGCTTTTTTAAAATTTCCGCCTCGTGTTCGGCAAGCCTGAGCTTGTCGTTTTGCAAACGTTCCTCAATGATTCTCATAGAATCCGCAAACGCCTGTTTCTTTATTGACATTTCGGCTTACCTCCCGTCAGCTTACTTAACATCAGGTATATTATACAATCCCATTTCTTCGAATTTATCCACGTCAAACGAATCGTTCTCAAAAACGATTCTGCTTTTTTTGCCGCCTTTTCCCCTGTTGGTTTCCTCCTTGACCTGCTCCACGGTTTTTATACCCTTTTGTGACCAGGATTCAAGTATTTTATTTATGTATGCAAACGAAATTTTACCCGTGTTGTTTACTGCAATCTCATACGCCTCGCAAACGACCTCGAACGGCATTAAAAGCGATTCAAACCATTTTTTAATGTATTTTTTCTCGTTGGTTGTAAGATTTCTTCCATATATCCCGAACGCCGATTTTACCCTTGACGTTAGCTCGTCGTTCTGCTTCATCGATTTTATTTTTTCCTCGGCGAGCTCGTGCGTCACTATACCCGAATCCGCCCAGCTCACCGCAACTTTTTCGATATACCGTATGCTTTTCTTGCCGATTGAAAGGCAGTAATCATAAAGCATCAGTATAACGTCAACCGGCAAATCGAGCCACTCGTGCATCGAAACCAAAATCTTCTGCTCGGTCGCCGTAACGGGGCGCGCCAGCAGTGATTCAACATTTGAAAACAAAAATGCGATATCCGAATCAGACTTCACAAGCGCGGAAATTTCCTTTGCCGAAAGCGTTACGGTCTGCTCAACCTTCGGCTTTTCCTCGGCGGACGCTCCCGCCAGCACGGTCTTTGGCAATATTTTGCATCTTATCCAGTATCTCGCCGCTTCATCCACCTCGTCTGACGGAATGCCTGTTTTTCCGCTTATATCCTCAGAGGTTAAATCATCCTGTTCGTTGCGCAGTAACAAAAGCAGCACCTTAAAATAAGAACCGCTTGCATTTTTTATATGCATATCGACAGCGCCCGCCGGAACGCAAAACGCCGTCTTTCCTTTTTCGCCCAACGCACGAAACTGCATAAAATTCGTATCCTCTCAAATATATTTATTCGCTCTGCTCAGATTTTATGGAAATTCCCAATTCGTCCAACTGAGGCTTGTCAACCGGCGACGGACACATTGTCATAAGCTCACTGGCATTTTGCACCTTCGGGAACGCCATAACATCGCGTATGGAATCCTTGCCGAGCATAAGCATGACCAAACGGTCAAGCCCAAACGCCATACCTCCGTGCGGAGGCGCGCCGTATGAAAACGCATTTATCAAAAATCCAAACCGCTCGTTTGCCTCTTCTTCGGAAAATCCGAGCGCTTTAAACATTTTTCCCTGGAGCTCGGGATCGTTTATCCTTATAGAGCCGCCGCCTAATTCACAGCCGTTTAAAACCATGTCGTACGCCTTTGCGTGGCATGCGGCGGGATCGGTTAAAATCTTGTCGATATCCTCGTCGGCAACTGCTGTAAAGGGATGGTGCTTTGCAGAGTATCTTTGATTTTCACTGTCATATTCAAACAGCGGAAAATCTGTAACCCAAAGCAGATCGAAGGTGTTTTTCTCGATAAGGCCAAGCCGCTTTGCAAGCTCGCAGCGAAGCGCGCCGAGCGCCGCGAACACGACCTCGTTATCCGAGTCCGCCACAACGAGCATAACGTCTCCTTTTTGCATATCCATACGCTTGCGGACCGCTGATTTTTCCTCGTCGCTCAAAAACTTCTCAAAGCTTGAAGATTCCGCTTCATCGGTTATTCTTGTAAACGCAAGGCCTTTAGCCTTGTAGGTTTTAACAAAATCCACAAGCTTGTCTATTTCTTTCCTCGTGAGCGTAACTGCCGCGCCCTTTACGTTTATCGCGCGCACGCTTCCGGTTTCAAGTGCGCCTTTAAATACCTTAAACTCGGTGTTTTTTAACAGATCGCTTAAATCGCACAGTTCAAGCCCGAAGCGGGTATCCGGCTTATCCGAGCCGAATCGCTCCATAGCTTCTTCGTATTTTATTCTTTTTAAGGGAGTTTGAATGTCGACGTCAAGCACCTTTTTAAAAACATATTTGATGAACCTCTCGTTCACATCCATAACATCGTCCTGCTCGACAAAGCTCATCTCAAGGTCAATTTGGGTGAATTCGGGCTGCCTGTCCGCACGCAGATCCTCGTCGCGGAAACAGCGGACAACCTGCATGTACTTGTCAAAGCCCGCTAGCATTAAAAGCTGCTTGTACTGCTGCGGCGACTGCGGAAGCGCGTAAAAGCTCCCCTGATGCACGCGCGACGGAACAAGATAGTCCCTTGCGCCCTCGGGAGTTGACTTTATAAGCATAGGCGTTTCTATTTCAACAAATCCGTTTTCATCGTAAAAGTCGCGCGCGGCTTTTACGATTTTATGGCGCAGCATAATCGTGTTTTGCATTTCGCTTCTGCGCAGGTCTAAATATCGGTATTTCAGCCTAAGCTCGTCGTTGACGTTAGTGTTGTCGGTAATCTCAAACGGAGGAGTTTTTGCTTTTGACAAAACCCTAAGCTCGGTCACAAATATCTCAATATCTCCTGTTTTAATTTCTTTGTTGACGCTCTGTCGTTCGCGTACCGTCCCCTGCGCCGCCAAAACAAATTCGGCGCGGCATCCAAACGCCTTTTTAAATATCTCACGGTCAGTAATGTCGTCAAATGCAAGCTGGACGATACCCGTTCTGTCTCTCAAATCTATAAATATCAGATTTCCCAAGTCGCGCGTTTTCTGCACCCAACCGCAAACAGTGACCTGCTTGCCCACATCATCTTTGGAAAAATCTGCGCAGTAGTTTGTTCTTTTCAGTCCCGCCATTTTTTCAGCCATCGCCAAGTGACCCATTCCTTTCTATTGCAAAAACGTTATTGTTTAACCGTGTAATCACTTTTTATTCTTTGCCGGTTTCATCAAACGCACGAATCGCGGAAAGTATGTCCTCCGCCTTATCCTCCAGCCCGTCGGCTGCGCGCTCAATGCCCGCCGAATACAGAATACTCTCCAAGTCGTTTTCAAAATCAATTTCCTGTGTTTCGCCCGTCTGCATATTTTTGAGGCTTGCCCTTTTGCTTTCAAGCTCAGAATCTCCAAGCACCATGGAAAACGCCGCGTTTATTTTGTCCGCATATTTCATCTGCGCTTTAACGCTTCTGCCTACAACGTCATACTCGGCGTAAAATCCCTCTTCCCTGAGCGAATTGACAAGCTCGCCGGCTTTGATATTGGCCACGTCGCCAATGCTGGCGATATAAAGCTCGCACTCGCGGGGAGCGGGAAAATCAATATTCATGCTTTCCATAACAAGCATGATTCTTTCTATGCCCATGCCAAAGCCCAATCCCGGAGTGACCTGACCTCCCATGTGACCTACCAGACCATCGTACCGTCCGCCTCCGCATACGGTACCCTGAGCGCCGATAGTGCTGGACACAAACTCAAACACTGTCTTTGTGTAATAATCAAGCCCTCTTACGATTTTCGGATTTATAGTGTATTTAACACCCATAGCGTCCAGACGCTGTTTAACACCGCTGAAATGCTCTTTGCAATCATCGCAGAGAAAATCCAAAACAATCGGAGCTTCCTTTCCGATTTCCTTGCAGGAGGGGCATTTGCAGTCCAAAATACGCATGGGATTGGTATCCAGCCTGCCCTTACAGGCGTCGCACAGGTCGGCTTTTTTGCCTTCAAAATATTCCTTTAACGCCTTATGATAATCCGCGCGGCATTCGGGACAACCTATAGAGTTGATTTTAAGCTCCAGATCCTTTATTCCCAAAACCTCAAAAATTTCTTTTGCGAGCATTATAACATCTGCATCCGCCGCAGGGCTTTTGCTTCCGAACATTTCAACTCCAAACTGGTGAAATTCGCGCAGTCTTCCCGCCTGGGGCTTTTCATATCTGAAACAGCTTGTAGAATAGCAGACCTTCAGCGGCAAAGCGCCGCCCAAAA
Organism: uncultured Oscillospiraceae bacterium; assembly: GCA_964536085.1. Lineage (GTDB taxonomy): Bacteria > Bacillota > Clostridia > Oscillospirales > Ruminococcaceae > CAZHWR01. Next base: position 54,447 of record CAZHWR010000002.1, on the reverse strand, counting down.
GCCCGTTTTGAATCGACGCTCGCACAGCTCCCGCCGTTCCCTCGGGCTTCAGCGTCACAGAGCGACCGCCCTTATCCTCAAATGTGTACATTTCTTTCTGCACAACATCGGTGGTGTCTCCCACCGAACGGGCAAAAAGCTCGGTGTGTTCAAACGTCGGAGTTTCAAGCTCTTTAAAACCAAAAAGCGCCGCCGTTTCAAGCGCGACAGTTTCAATAAATCTGAATTTGTAGCTGTCCTTAGGAAGACGATCCTGTGTTCCTCTCGGTGCGTTAGTGAGTAATGCCATAAAAAAATTTCCTCTCAAAATACTGTAAAAACTCCTCGTCCATAACATCGGCGGACGCGGAGTTTAATTGCTGCACGGTATCCATTGTTTGCCGCTAATTTGTTTAAATTCATCTTTTTGCCGCAATTATTGCAGTTTTCAAAGTGAATATCAAAATCTGATTGAAAGCAAAAAATTCAATCGCTAATTATATATTCAAAAGCCGCGGCAATATAACCGCGGCTTTGCGTTTTTCAAACGATAATATGCAGCCGCCCTGCTGTTCACAAACAAAAGCGGCGCCGGATTAAAGCCACTTTAACCTTACAATATCGGGTTTGCTATATTACGCCAGTCCAGGTCGCCTCTCTCAAGCCCGTGTATCAAAACCTCCGCTGTGGCAATATTTGTTGCCAAGGGGATATTGTGAACATCACACAGCCTCAGCAGGCTGTTTTCATTAGCGTCGGAAAATTTGGAGGTAGTAAGTGGGTCGCGAAAGAACAAAAGCAAATCCACCTCATTACAGGCGACGCGCGACGCGATCTGCTGATCACCGCCCTGTTCGCCGCTTAAAAATTTCTCGATATTAAGCCCCGTCGCTTCGGAAACAAGCTTTCCCGTAGTGGCGGTGGAAAATAAATTATGCCTGCTTAGAACTCCGCAATAGGCTATGCAGAACTGAACCATAAGCTCTTTTTTGGAATCGTGTGCTGTAATTGCAATATTCAATTTAATAACCCCTTTGCTTTTAAATAGTCGGCTGACACTCTATAAGAATAAACCAGCTTATATTTACAGAAAACTGTCGTTCAATCTGATTTTTCAACGCCGGCTGCCAGCCTTAATCAACGGCGAGTGAAACATATTCACCACACAGCCTTTGTGCGATATTGTCAAATGCCCTGCGCGCTGGTGAAAACTCCGGGAGCCTTTCACCCTGTGACGACAGTTCCTTCATCAGCCGTTCCTCAGGCAAAACTCCGATAAGCCTAATTCCGACTGCGTCCAAAACATCGTCAAGATCCGAAAACAAGCTTTTCTTATCCGGTCTTTTGTCAACCCTGTTGATAACAAGGCGCATCTTTTCCGTACCGTCCAAAGTCGAGGAAAGACTCACAGCGTCTCTCACGCTTATCGGCTCGGGTACGGTTACCAAAAGCACAATATCGCTGACGTGGCAGCTGTCGCAAACAAGCTTTCCCACACCCGCAGGACAGTCGAAAATAACAAAGTCAAACTGTTCGCGGGCAGAAGCGGCAATTGAGGGCAAATCAAGCTCAATCTGTTTCGAGGGCGCCGCCAGCAAAAACAAATTCTCACAGCACTCTGTGCATGCGGACTCAATATCCATTCCTGCTGATACGTCGCTTAAATCATAAACCACGCTGTTTTCCGCGCCCAGTATTATATCAAGGCCGCGCAGACCGAAATCCAACTCGATCACAAGCGTTTTTTTTGCGAGCCTTGAAAGACCGTAAGCTATATTCGCGGCGACGGTTGATTTACCAACTCCGCCCTTGCCGGACACAACCGAAATCATTTCAGACATATTGCAGCTCCGTAAAATATAAAACAACAAAATTCCCTATTATCATTTTAACACAGCGTGCCAATTTGTCAAACCATTTTTTGTTTATCAAAGCCGATTTGTTCATATTAGTCAAGAAGTTCTCCGCATTCTTGTGGCTTTTGCTTGGTGTGCTTTTGGGCTTTATAATATGCGTCAATAACCTTTGCGACCATAAGCCTTGAAGCCGTGCCGTCTTCAATCGCGCAGGCTATTGCAATGTCCGCATTCTCGGACGGCGCAAATGCGATAGCCATGGAATTTTCTCTGCCGTTTCCCTCCTGCGGAGTTCCCGTTTTCATCGCCACATTGAACGAAAACCTTGTCAAGTCGGAATATCTGCTGGAAACCGCCTCCATACCGTCGGTAACGATATCAAAAGCGCCGTTTGTGTTTTCAAGCTTGTCTGCCACAACCGGAGTGGTTTCCTTTATAGTAGTTTCATAATTGTAGCTTTTAATGCTTTTAATAATGTGCGTTTCGTATCTTGTTCCCTTGTTTGCTATAGTCATCGCCTGCGAAGCCATCTGAAGCGGAGTTACCGCGTTGTCGCTCTGACCGATAGCCGCCTGGCAGACGTTTCCCACATACCACTCGGTGCCGAACTGCTTGCTGCGCTCGGGGCTGGCAAGCGCGCCGTTTGAATGGGCAATTTCCAGTCCTGTGTCAACTCCGAGTCCGAGCTTATGCGAATATTCGTTTATCTTATCTATTCCGAGCCTGCGCCCTACGTCGTAAAAGAATATATTGCAGGAAACCTTGAGCGCATTTACAACACTTATGCTTCCGTGATATCCCAAACAGCCGGGATTAAACGTCGGCGAATAATATGTGTAGGTACCGCCGCAGTAAACAGTGGAATATCTGCCGATTATTCCTTCGGAAAGCCCGGCGGTTGCAACCGAAGTTTTATATGTGGAGCCCGGTCGGTATTCCCCGAAAAGCGCACGGTTTAAAAGCGGCTTTTTGGAATCGCTTGCAAGCTTCGAGTATTTTTTTGTGTAATCGTTGATGTCATAAGTCGGATAAGTAGCGCATGCGAGTACCTCGCCTGTTTTAACGTCCAAAACAACCAGGGCTCCGGAATTGTTTCCGTCCGATTTGACCTGTGCTTCCAAAATATCCTGAACTTTTTTCTGAAACACCTTATCTATAGTAAGCATTATGGTGTTTCCCGGAACAGCCTCCACTTCATCGTAAACCTCTATGACCTCATTTTGGCTGTTCTGAACAATGCGGCGCGTTCCGTCAGTTCCGCGCAGATAGCTTTCAAACGCCGATTCGATCCCGCTTTTTCCCACTACATCGTTGAGCTTATATCCCTGTTTCTTTAATTTCGCGTACTCCTCGGCATAAACAGGACCTATAGTGCCGATAATATGCGGCGCAATGTCCTCACTCACATAGCTTCTTATAGCTTCCTCAACTATATCTACACCAACATACTTATGGCTCTGCTCCTTGATTTTTGAAACAAGCTCAGAGGAAACGTCCTCAGCAAAAGTATACTGATTATTGAGCGAAAAGCCGGAACGAAGCATTTCATATCTGACGCCGGCAATAAGCCTGGTCATTTTTTGGCCATAGCCTGTTATCTCACATTTTTCAATGAGCTCGTCTATACAGTTTTCCGCGGTGGCGTAAGTATTGAGCCCTATTGTCTGCTTAACATTATTAACATCGCTGTCGCTGCTGCTTTCCTTGAATTCATACGGTTCCTTTTTTGTTATAGGAAGCGTGTCGATCCAATCGGTTTCCGATTTTTGCAAAAGCTCAATGAGGCTTGCAATAATTGCGTTTTCAGTGCCCTCCTCCATAAACGCCTTATCAAACACAATATTAAAACCGACTTTATTCACCGCAAGCGGTCTTCCGTATCTATCGACAATTTCACCGCGCGCAGCGGATACTGTGGCTTTGATTGTAGAATTTTTTTCAGCGAGCTCTTGAAACTCAGCACTCTGAACCACCTGAAACTGCATTAACCTTAAGCAATTCAAGGCAAACGCCGCCACTACCAATCCCACAAGGAAATAAATCCTCGCCTTATTGGTCTTTTCCTTTTTTCTGCGAATCAAAAAACTCACCTCGCGAATACAATAAAATACACTGAAATTATAGTACAAAACACAATAAGAGTATAGCATCGAAAAATTACTATACTCTTAATATTTCGTTATATTTTGACGCTATTGCTTTAACAAGCAAAAAAATCAGCGGACTGACTACAGATGTATAAATTATCATCGGCAAAAAATGCGTTAAAAATATCGAGGTAAGTCCTCCCGTTCCCCAAATTGCGTAAAAAAACAAAAAATCAAAAAAACAATACGCACATATTGTTCCAAAACAAAGTATACAGCAGTTCAGTATACTCGCCTTAACAAAAAATATAACCAACAGCGCGATTACAACACAACACACCGCAAGGATTATAGAACTGAACCCGAGAGGCTTATCAGACATTGAGTCCCACGCGAGTCCCGTGGCAACAGCGAAGCAAAATCCGCCTGTTTCACCTTCAAATACGGCAACAAACACGGCAAGAGGCAAAATCCAAACCGGTTTTACCCCTTTTATTGCAAAAAGCCCCGGAGTAGTCTGTATAACAAGCAGCAAAAAAAGTATGGCTGAATACAGCGCCCATTTTATCAGATTTTTCGTTGAACGCTTCACTCGCCCGCTCCCTCCCCGGATGACGTGCCTTCTGAAGAGGAACTGTCGTCAGTGTTTTCATCTTCATCCGAATCGGTTCCCTGACCCGTGAAATCGGTAATAATGAAAACACTTTGAAGATCGGTTATTTGCGCAGCAGGCTCAATTACAGCATAAACTGAGGTTCCCCCTGACTCGGGAACAAGCTCCTGCACTGTCCCGATAACGAGACCCTTGGGAAAAATCCCGCTCAGACCCGTAGTTGCAACAAGCTCACTTTTTGCCATCGCGCTGTCTCTGAGAAGATACTTCATTTTGCACTGACCCTTGACAGCGAGCGGGGTATCCCCTGTGACAACGCCGGTTTCGCCGGAGTAAAGCCCGTATGCGCCGACGTTTATATCCGTTCCCAAAATCGTAGATACCCGCGCCGTGGTAGGGCTCAGCTTGCTGACATACCCTACAAGACCGTCACGCGTTATAACAGGGTCGTACAGTTCAACTCCGTTAAGACTGCCCTTGTCAATTTGAAAAGAACCGTATCTGTCGTCCGAATCGCGACCGATAACACTCGCGGCGAGATAATCATAATCATCGTTTTCACTTTTCAGTCCGAGCATTTCCTTTAGCTGTTCATTTTCGGTAAGCGTATCGTCGTAATCTATAAGCTGTTCTCGCAAAGAGGCAATTTCCTCTTTAAGCTGTTCGTTTTCACTTGCATTTTTACCTGAATTGGCAATGTTGCTGAAAAATCCCGTGGCTGAATTTGTTATCCACGACGAAAGCTTTTGCACCGGACTTACAACAACGCTGAGAAATCCCGACGAAGTGCTGCCGATCGTTGCCGAGCAGATTATAAGAACAAGCAGAGCCGCCAAAACGCCGAGAAATATTTTAAAACGTTTTGTTTTGAAAAACTCGCGCATAAGGCGACCTCCTTAAAACTCAATAATACTGAAAATCAATATCTGTAGTCGTCCTGTGAAAGAACATCGCGCAGATTATCATCTATATCCTCTAGTACCTTTCCTGTTCCGTCAACAACACAATCGAGCGGATTTTCCGCAATATTTACCGGCATGCCCGTTTCGCTGGAAACAAGCTTGTCAATTCCGCGCAACAGCGCGCCTCCTCCGGTCATGGTTATCCCTGTGTCGATAATATCCGCCGCAAGCTCGGGAGGAGTTTTTTCGAGCGTAGTTTTAATTGCGTCCACAATTTTTTCAAGCGGCTCCGAAAGCGCCTCGCGTATCTCTACTGCGGTTATTGTGATGTTCTCGGGAAGCCCGTTTAAAAGGTTGCGTCCTTTAATCTCCATCGACAAAAGCTCGTCTTCCTCGGTTTCATAAGCGGAACCGATTTGAATTTTAACGTTCTCCGCCGTTCTTTCGCCGATAAGCAGATTGTATTTTTTCTTGATATAGTTGATGATTGCAAGATCAAAATCGTCTCCTGCGCATCTCGCGGATTTATAAGCGACTATACCGCCCAAAGAAATAACCGCGACCTCGCTTGTTCCTCCGCCGATATCAACTACCATGCTTCCCGTAGGCTCGGCAACGGGAAGATCCGCGCCGATTGCGGCAGCCATCGGTTCTTCAATTATCATAACATGCTTGGCTCCGGCTTGCTCCGCCGCGTCTTTTACAGCGCTTCTTTCGACCTCGGTAACGCCTGACGGTATGCAGATTATTACATTAGGACGGACAAACGATTTGTTGACTGCCTTTTTGATAAATTCCTGAAGCATTGTTTTCGTCGCCCCGAAATCGGCAATTACGCCGCCTTTAAGCGGACGCACCGCAACAATCGACCCGGGAGTTCTTCCGATTACTTCTTTAGCTTCTTGACCTACACTGCGGACTTCATACGTCCTTGTATCCAAAGCAACAACAGAGGGTTCTCTGATGATGATACCCTTTCCCTTCATAAAAATAAGCGTGTTGGCTGTTCCCAAATCGATTCCGATATCACGTGAAAACATTTTTTCTGCCCCTTTCAGAATTTATATACTATAAATAATTGGTCGGATATTCTATTAGATAATTATACCTTATTTTTTTTTTAATCTCAACAGTTTTCTGAAAAAAACTCAAATATTGTTGAATCCGGCCGCAAAAAACACCGTTATAATACTCCCCGATAATACAGACCCCTTGTATATTTCCCGGATCGAGGCGCTTCCCCGCTCAAATACGCTCGGATGATTTTATCCGCTTCCTGCTCGTTTGTAAAATACAAAAGCAGATATTCGCAACCCGTAACCTCGCGCTGCCTATCCGCCATATATATCGGAGCGGAATTTAAAACCTCCGTGTATCCGCCGCGGCAGGCAACCGGAAACGATATTTTCTTTCTGTCGTACAGCTCCGAGCTCTTTTTGCACTTATCACAGCCGATTTCCGATTTTAACGGGCAGTTTCGCGTAAGCATAAGCGGCAGCCTGCCGTAAGCGAAAATCCCAAGCGGGATTTCCGCGCTGAGCGACGCTATCTGCGAAAGCATCAGTTCTGGAGAAACCACAGCGCTTTTTACTCCAAGCTCTTTGACAGCCGCGACCGCGGCGTCGTTCACAATATTCAACGAATAGCCGCCGTGAACCGCAAGCCCCAGCGACCGCGCCGTCACCACTGAGGCGATATTGCCGGCAAACGCCTCTTTTATGCCGAGCATTTTGAGTTTTTCAAGCTTTATTTCAAGCTTATCCTCTTCACCGAACAACGCGCGCGGCAGTTCCGCCGCCGTTTTATCGGCGCAAATTATATCCGTATGCGCCAAAATCTCGTCGATCGGCAAGATTATTTTTGCCACATTTTTTACGGCATAATCAGTAACGTTCCGCGCTTTTTCAAATCTTGCGTAAATTTCTGTTTTACCGCCAAAGTGTGCGCCGTTATTCTTTTCCTGTTTATAATCGTACACCGTGCGTTTTTTTACTTCACATCGCCTTTGCGTGAGCTTTTCACAGCACTCGCGCCGCAAAGCGTTTATATCCGCGGCGGAAACGGTAACTCCCCCGTCCGTTTTAACGCTGATTTCTTTTGCGTAATACGGAGTTGAGCCGAGCTTTGCAAGACTTTGCTTTATCCTCTGCTCCGGTATGCTCGTATTAACCGCTTTTTGCGCAAATGCTCCCTGTCCGCTCACCGTATGTTCACCGTCGGACATGAAAAGTGTTATCCGCTCGTTCGCCGCCATAGTAAAATCCATCGTCACCCCGACGTTTTGAATTTCCTTATGATAAGTGCCCTGCAAAGACTTTAAAACTCCCGCCGCCGCGGTAACGTCTTCTTTTTTTCTGTAGCCGAACATTTCCCCGCCGCGGACGTTTTCCAAATATCCGTTCGTAAATCCGCTTCTTGAAAACACGGCTTTCAAATCACTGATATCCGCGTCGCCCGAGTCGATAATGCTCCGATATGCTTTCACAGCCGCCGCCACATATTCGGGTCGCTTCATACGACCTTCTATCTTAAACGACTTGACGCCGGCTTTCATAAGCCCGCTTATACTGTCTTTCGCGCACAAGTCTTTGAGCGACAGAGCGTGACCCTCTTTTTCGGGAAAAGCGGAAAATTTCAGACGGCAGGTTTGGGCGCAAAGCCCTCTGTTGCCCGAGCGTGAGCCGAGCATCGCACTGAAATAGCACTGACCCGAAACCGACATACACAACGCGCCGTGCACAAAAACCTCCAGCTCCAAATCGGTGGATTTTGCAATCTGCTCTATTTCGCAAAGCGAAAGCTCACGCGACAAAACGACCCTGTCAAATCCGAGCTTTTTCATCGCAGCCACGCCGTCCGGCGTGTGCACCGAAAGCTGAGTGGACGCATGAAGCGGTATATCGGGGCAAATCCGCTTTATGATTCGTGCCGCGCCCAAATCCTGAACGATCAGTGCATCCACCCCGCACTCCACAGCGGTTTTGACCGCGGCGCAAAGCTTTTGGATTTCTTCGTTAAACACCAAAATATTTACCGCCAAATGAATCTTAACACCGTGCGCATGACAGTATTTTACGGTATCGGCAAGCTGGGAAGTGTTAAAATTGTGCGCTGAACGTCTGGCGGAAAATTCCTCACCGCCGAGATAAACTGCGTCCGCGCCGTTTCGAACCGCGGCGATAACCGATTCTTCGCCGCCCGCGGGAGCCAACAGCTCAGGCTTAGTCATTGTTCAGCGTACCCTTTAGCCTGTTTAATTCCAAGTCGGTGCGCAGCTTGTCTATCTCTCTTTGAAGCTGTTCATTTTTTTCACGCAGCTTATCGCACGCAAGCCTTGCAGCGGAAGCCTCCTCAACATAGCTTGTTATCTGTGTGCGTATATTGTCAATATCCGAGTTGGTTTTAAGACGCTCGTCCAAAAGCTCAAGACCAACAAGTATAGCCGCAGTCGTGAGCGTGACCGTGTCGTCTGAATTGAGAAGCTCGCTTATCTTTTCGTCGAGCTGTTTACCTATCGCAACAAGATACGCGGGATCTTCGGACGTTTTCAAAACATATTCCTTACCGCAGACTGTTACTCTGGCTTTGTTGTAAATCATATTAACCCGTTCCTTTCCAAAACACACCGCCGGACGTATGCCCCGCGGAGATATATTTAAAAACAGAAAGCACCTGTTTTTATTTTCGGAAAAACCCACTTTACTTTATAAGTATATCATAAACGTCCGCTTATAAAAAGTGTTTTTTTGACAATTTATCAAGCGTTATGCTCCCGTCCGTGTGCGATCCGAAAAAATTCTCTTTGACAAACCGCTAAACTGTGATATAATTGTTTTACTCGGAGCAAAGCCCGGTGTAAGCTCGCTTAACATCGGTGAATAGGTTACATATATCTAATAAAAAAGGACTGTTGATATGAGCTACAAATTTTCAAACAAAATAGACAGGCTGAAGCCGTCGGCTATAAGGGAAATACTCAAAGCCACCGCCGATCCTAACGTGATTTCGTTCGCGGCAGGGAATCCGTCCGGGGAAGCGTTCCCCGTTCGCGCGATTCAGTCTATTTCCGAACAGCTTTTAAAAAGCGATCCTATCCTTGCTCTGCAATACGGAATATCCGAGGGATACACTCCCCTGCGGAAGCTTTTGAAAGAACGCCTTTCGGGTCCGCTTAACACCGATTATTCATGCGATGATATTTTAATTGTTTCAGGCGCACAGCAGGCGCTCGACCTCGCAAGCAAGGTTTTCACAAACGAGGGCGATATTATTCTGTGCGAAAATCCGAGCTTTATCGGCGCGCTCAATTCCTTTAAGGCGAACGGAGCCGAGCTTGTGGGCGTAGAGCTTGAATCGGACGGAGTGAACATAGAAAAACTGGAACGCGCCGTCGCCGAAAATAAAAATGTTAAGGCGTTTTATGTCATACCCAACTTCCAAAATCCCTCCGGCATCACCACATCGCTTGAAAAACGCAGAGCAATTTACGATATATGCGCTAAAAACGGCGTTATAATCATTGAGGATAATCCGTACGGCGATTTGCGTTTTTCAGGCAGCGACTTACCGCCGATAAAATCATTCGACAAGGACGGAATCGTTGTGTACTGCGGAAGCTTTTCAAAGGTACTGTCGCCCGGAATCCGCGTAGGTCACATAACCGCAGCAAAGGATATCATCAGTCGTTTGATTGTCGCAAAGCAGTCGGCGGACGTTCATACCAACATGTGGGCGCAGCTTGTGTGCTACAAATTCCTCACCGAATATGACTTTGACGCGCATCTTGACAAGCTGAGGGCTATATACAAAAGCAAATGCGAGCTTATGCTCAAAAAAATCAACGAATGCTTTAACCCCGATTTCGTACACACTGTCCCCGAAGGCGGGCTGTTTATATGGTGTACCTCACCCGAGGGCACCGATATCATAGATTTTTGCGCAAAAGCGGTGGAAAAAAACGTCGCCGTAGTTCCCGGCACGGCGTTTTTGCCTTATGAGAACCGCGAAACGACCCGTTCGTTCAGAATGAACTTCTCAACGCCGTCCGACTCGGAAATTATAAAAGGCGTTGAACTGCTCGGCGAGGTCACAAAATCGATATAACAGTATTATAATATTTGCGAAAGGAATTGTCATAACAATGAGCGAAACTGAAAACAAAAAAATCATATTCAGCGGAATTCAGCCGACAGGCGTTTTCACTCTCGGAAACTACTTAGGAGCCGTAAGAAACTGGGTAAAGCTTCAGGAAGAATTCAACTGCATTTACTCGATAGTCAATATGCATGCCATAACCGTCCGTCAGGATCCCGCGCAGCTTCTCCGCCAAACACTCGACTCGTTTGCGCTTATGCTCGCCTGCGGCATCGACCCTGACAAAAGCCTGACGTTTATCCAAAGCCACGTCAGCACTCACGCCGAACTCAGCTGGGTGCTTTCCTGCTACACCCAGTTCGGAGAGCTTGGCCGCATGACGCAGTTCAAAGACAAAAGCGCCAAGCATGCCGACAATATAAACGTAGGACTTTTCACCTATCCCGACCTTATGGCAGCGGACATTTTGCTGTACAAGGCGGATCTCGTTCCTGTCGGCGTGGACCAAAAACAACATCTGGAGCTCACTCGCGACGTTGCCGTGCGCTTTAATCATCTTTACGGCGACGTATTCACCGTACCTGATTCTTATATTCCCGAAGTCGGCGCCAGTATAAAATCACTTGCAGACCCGACAAAGAAGATGTCCAAGTCGGACGACAACCCCAACGGCTTTGTTTCAATTCTTGACGCTCCCGAGGTCATTGTCAGAAAATTCAAGCGAGCGGTCACCGATTCGGATATGGAAATTTGCTATAAAGAGGGCAAAGACGGCATAAACAACCTTATGAGCATATATTCTGCCGTAACGGGCGATTCGTTTGAAACCATCGAGCGGGACTTCAGCGGAAAAGGCTACGGAGACTTTAAGCTGGCGGTCGGCGAAGCGGTCGTGGAGCATCTGCGTCCCGTCAGAGAAAACTTTGCCCGGCTGAGCGCGGATAAAGCATATTTAAAAGAGTGCTACAAAAAGGGCGCTGAAACGGCGATAAAGATTTCTTCAAGAACGCTAAGTAAGGTTTACCACAAGGTCGGCTTTGTTAAGCCTGAATAAATACTATCGGTCAATAGAAGAATCTATTTTAGCAAAAAAAATAAACATTTCCGCTTCCCGCCGGAATTTCGGCGGGAAGCTTTTTTGTTTGACAAAACTTTGCCCGCGCTGTATAATAACATAAGTTATATATAACTTATGTTATTATAGGAGAAGACAGCATGCCTGCAAAAAAGCTTATTGAAAAACAGAATATTGTATGCGCAGCGCTTGATATACTGCGCGAAAATTCGATGAACGCCGTCAACGCAAGAAACATTGCAAAAAGATTGGGCTGCTCCACCCAGCCGATATACTTTTGTTTTAAAAGCATGGACGAACTGAAAGAATCAGTGTCTGATGAAATCAAGGCAAGATATAATTTATATCTGCAAAACGAGATAAACAGCGGAAAATATCCGCTCCACAAAGCACACGGCATGGGATATATCCGATTTGCAAAAGAAGAAAAGGAAATGTTCAAATACATGTTCATGCGACAACGAGCGTCGGACGAGATGGTGGATGAAGCGCAGGATGTGACCGAAAATATCATACAGATAATATCCGAAAGCACTCATCTCAGCCGTGAAAAGGCGCAACTGTTCCACGCGCAGCTTTGGATTCACATTCACGGCATTGCAACAATGCTCGCAACCTCCTATTACGACTGGAGCGAGAAAGACGTAAATGATTTGGTGTCCGACTGTTATTTTGCGTTGCTTACAAAGTACAAAGCGGAGGAAAACATCTGATGGAGGCTGTAAAAATCGTAAATCTCACTAAAAAATACAAGAACGCCGCGGTCGTTGACAATTTAAACCTGTCCGTTTCCAAAGGCGAGTTGTTTTCTCTTCTCGGGCTAAACGGCGCGGGAAAAACAACAACGATAAAAATGCTGACCTGTCTTTTGCCTCCTAGCAGCGGCGATGCGTTCATCAACGGCGCAAGCATAACGCGCAGTCAGGATAAAATCAAGTCCGTGATCGCCGTTTCGCCGCAGGAAACCGCCGTCGCGCCCAATCTGTCCGCAAGGGAAAATCTTGTGCTGATGGCACGTCTGCACGGATTGTCAAAGTCCGAAGCGCTGAAAAAGGCTGCCGAAGCCGAGCAAAAGCTAAAGCTTTGCGAGGTTTCAAAAAAGGCGGCGAAAAAACTGTCGGGCGGATATCAAAGGCGGCTCAGCATAGCGATGGCGCTGATTTGCGACCCGGAAATCCTGTTTCTGGACGAGCCCACGCTCGGGCTGGACGTTTTGGCGCGAAACGAGCTTTGGGATATCATCCTCGAATTAAAACGCAAAGCTACAATCATTCTCACCACACACTATTTGGAGGAAGCCGAAAAGCTTTCAGACCGAATAGGCATTATGAAAAAAGGCAGACTTATATGCGTCGGTACCTCCGACGCTATAATCAAAACCGCAGGCGCTCAAAGCTTTGAACAGGCGTTTATAAGCCTCGCAAAGAACGGATGAACAATCTGAAAGGGTCTTCACATGAGAGCTTTAGTATTTTCCGCGCGCACCGCAAAGGAAATCCTGCGCGACCCGCTCAGTATAGCTTTCGGGTTGGGATTTCCTCTTGTGGTTCTGGCGCTGCTGAGTATCATACAAAAAAACGTCCCCGTGAGCTTATTTGAAATCGACTCGCTAACTCCCGGAATAACCGTTTTCGGTCTTTCTTTCATAACTCTTTTTTCTGCATTAATCATAGCAAAGGACCGTTCGGGTGCGTTTTTAACGCGGCTGTATACAACTCCGCTCAAATCAGGCGAATACATAGCGGGCTATATGCTTCCTGTGATTCCGATTGCGGTTTTACAATGTATAGTCTGTTATATCGCGGCGTTCGCATTCGGACTAAAGCCATGCGGAAACATTATTCTTGCCTGTCTGTTCATAATCCCCTGCGCACTGTTTTTTATCGCGTTCGGACTTTTGTGCGGAAGCATTTTTAACGACAAGCAGGTCGGCGGAATATGCGGTGCGATTTTGACAAACCTGTCCGCGTGGCTTTCGGGGATATGGTTTGATTTGTCGCTCGTCGGCGGATGGTTTGAAAATATCGCGAACGTCCTGCCGTTTGTTCACGCTGTAAAATTGGAGCAGGCGGTATTAAACGGCGACCTTTATGGAATATTCCCGCACATCTTTTGGGTCATGGGATATGCGGTATCAATATTAATCCTGGCGGTGACTGCATTTTTACGTCAAATGAAAAAAGGCTGAGCCTCGCTCGGGCTGCCCGAGGGTTTTATTTTACAAAAAAATCGGCTGATTCCAAATAAGGATCAGCCGATTTTTGCTCTAAAGATATTTTTTTAACGACTCGATATTGTTCTGCTCAAACTGTATAAGTCCCTCGGCAAGCTCTTTATACGGCTTGGCAATGCTTTTTCCGTCGTTAAGCGCCTTAGTCATATCAATAATGCCCATGTTGCTTCCTTCGATAACCATCTGCGCCACGTGGGATGAGGAATCGTCGATCATAAGATTCATTTTAACTCCTATACCCATCGAAAGATTCTGCAAAGTATCGGACTTGTTCACCTGTTTTCCTTCGTTTTCAAGCATCTGCTTGCTTTTGTCGCAAAAGCCGTCGTACCCTTTTAGCTGACGCTTCAAATCATCACAAATGTCGATCTCACCAATCGAAGAAAGTACTCTTTCAAGTGTTCCTTTGCCGACACGCGCGTTTTTATGAATCTCATTCAACAGCTTTTCATCGTCTTTCATAACAATAACCTCCGAATGTTAGTTTTTCTGAAAGCTATTGTCTGCACATTTATAAAAATTATTCAGGTATTGACCAATCTATCGGCCTTTCGCCCACCGACTGCAAAAACTCGTTTGTTTTTGAAAAATGGCGGCAACCGAAAAAACCGTTATATGCCGAAAGCGGACTCGGATGAGCCGCAGTCAGGATCTTGTGCTGGGAATTTGTTACAAGCTTTGCTTTTTGCTTTGCGTTTGCGCCCCACAGCAAAAACACAACAGGCTGTTCCCTTTCGTTCATAAGCTCAATGACTCTGTCGGTAAAGATTTCCCAGCCCATGTTGCGGTGGCTGTTGGCAAGACCCTGACGCACAGTAAGCGCAGTATTTAAAAGCAAAACTCCTTGCTTTGCCCAGTGTGTAAGCTCGCCGTGGTGCGGCGGAGCGATTCCGAGGTCGCTTTGAATTTCCTTGAAAATATTCACAAGCGACGGCGGCTGCGCGATCCCCTTTTTAACAGAAAAACAAAGCCCGTGCGCCTGCCCTGCGCCGTGATAAGGATCCTGCCCGATAATAACCACTCTCGCGTCGGCGTACGGAGTGTATTTAAACGCGTTGAAAATGTCGTACATATCGGGGTAAATCACATGGTGTCTGTATTCCGATTTCAAAAAATTATGCAGCTTGCGGTAATACGGCTTGTCAAATTCTCCGTTTAAAATTTCATCCCAGTCGTTGTCAAACTTTACCATAGCATGTCACCGTTCTTTCATTGCTCGTTTTTTAATTTTAAAAAGCCGCAGACATGTGCGGCTTTTATCATATTATTTTTTCAGCTCAATCGCCTGTTTTGCCTTTTGAGCTATATTTTCAGCCGTAAGCCCCAATTTTTTAAGCAACTCCACGGCGGGACCCGAACAGCCAAATGTATCCTCCACGCCCAAGCGTATAACAGGAACAGGATATTCCCCGCTTACAACCTCGCACACAGCGCTTCCCAATCCTCCGATAACATTGTGCTCCTCGGCGGTAACTATCGTTCCGGTTTCACGCGCGGCTTTTAATATAAGCTCGCGATCGATCGGTTTTATTGTGTGAATGTTGATAATGCGCGCGTCGATTCCCTGCTCTTTGAGCATTTCGCCCGCAGTTATCGCTTCGTTCACCATAAGCCCGGTTGCCACTATTGTAACATCGCTGCCGTCTTTGAGAGTTATTCCTTTTCCTATTTCAAATTTATAGCTTGCAGAATCGTTGAATACGGGAACAGCAAGCCGCCCGAACCGCATATAAACAGGTCCGACATACTCCGCCGCCGCTCTTACTGCGGCTTTCGCTTCAACATCGTCCGCAGGATTGATAATAACCATATCGGGTATACAGCGCATGAGTGCAATATCCTCGCAGCACTGGTGCGTTGCGCCGTCCTCCCCGACGGATATCCCTGCGTGGGTCGCGCCGATTTTAACGTTGAGGCGCGGATAGCATATCGAATTTCTGATTATTTCAAACGCGCGCCCTGCGGCGAACATCGCAAACGAGCTTGCAAACACGGTTTTTCCGCTCGCAGCAAGACCGGCTGCAACGCCCATCATATTTTGTTCGGCAATACCGCAGTCGATGAATCTTTCGGGGTGCGCAATTTTAAACGTTTTGGTTTTTGTCGCCTCTGCCAAATCGGCGTCGAGCACGACGATGTTATCGTTTGTATTTCCAAGCTCGGCGATAGTTTCGCCGTAGCTCTCTCTCGTTGCTTTTTTAATTACCTCCGCCACGGCCTATCCCTCCAATTCCTCAAGCTTTGATTTAAGCTCGCTCATTGCTTTTTCATACTGCTCGGCATTGGGTGCGCTTCCATGCCAGTTGACCTTGTTCTCCATAAAAGAAACGCCCTTGCCTTTAATGCTCTTTTGAATTATCGCGGTCGGTTTTCCCTTAGTTTTTTCAGCCTCGTCAAACGCGCTTTCAATTTGGTCATAATCGTGCGCGTCGATCTCGATAACATTAAATCCGAAAGCCGAAAGCTTCGCCTTGATATCACCAAGCGACATTACATCGTCAACCGCGCCGTCTATCTGAAGCCCGTTGTTGTCAATAACGACACAGAGGTTATCCAGCTTATAGTGTGAAGCGAACATAAACGCTTCCCAAACCTCACCTTCCTGGGATTCTCCGTCGCCCAATACCGCGTAAACACGATAATCATCGCCGGATATTTTAGCCGACATAGCCATACCGCAGGCCGCGGATATTCCCTGACCCAGCGAGCCCGTGCTCATATCTATGCCCGGAGTTTTTTTCATATCGGGATGACCCTGCAAAAACGCGCCGATTTTGCGAAGATTTTTGATTTCCGAAATCGGAAAAAATCCCTTTTCAGCCAAAGCTCCGTAAAGCGCGGGCGCGCAGTGACCCTTTGACAGGACAAATCTGTCCCTCTTTGGATCGGACGGATTGTCGGCATTCACATTCATGCGGTCAAAATACAAATACGTAAGAGTGTCCGTCACCGAAAGCGATCCTCCCGGATGGCCTGATTTTGCGTTGTAGGTTCCCTCGATAACGTGCATTCTGACCCTGCACGCAATTTTTTGAAGCTCGTTTTTACGGGCTTTATCCATGTTTATTCTTCCTTTCCAGCGCAAATTGTTTATTTTATAATATGGTCGACAAAATATGCAAAGCCGTTTTGCTCGCAGTCGGGGCAGATAACGTCCGAAACTGACTTGACGCTGTCCGGTGCGCTTCCCATAGCGCCGCCGACGCGGGAATACTCTATCATCTCGCAGTCATTGTTGTAATCTCCGATTGCCGCCGTGTCTTTAATATCCTTACCCAAAAGAGAGCAAAGTATCTTCATCGCGTTGCCCTTACTGCTGCCCTTGGGAAGCATCTCAAAATAATTTCTGCTCGTCTGAATACAGTAAACGTCCTCAAAGCCCTGCTCGTTTATAAATTCTGCAAGGGTTGGAATATCGCACTCGTCCAGCGCCATCAGCACCTTAAACCAATTCTTGGGCGTTTCTGAAAGCTCGCACGAAACATACTCAAGCATTTCTATCTCGATATGCTCTTTAACGTGACGGTTCGATGCAATAACATAAATTTTATCGTTACGCAAAACCTCGATTCCAACATTGGAAAAGCGGTCTTTAATTATCTTAACATAATTAAAAGCCTTGTCGGTGAGCATATCGTTCCACAAAGTCTTCTCGGATTTATAATCATATATCATAACGCCGTTGTACACAATAACCGGCAGCGTTATCCCTGCCATATCAACATATCTTCTTGCGGATTCAACCGAACGCCCCGTGGCGACGGTAACGTCACCGCCGTGCGCCCGCAATCGGCTTATCGCCGCAACGCTTTCATCGGAAATGCGTTTGTCGTGAGTTAACAGCGTCCCGTCGAGATCGGTGAACAGCAGCATATTAAAATTATCCATAGGCACCTTTCAATCATCAGGATTTTACATTTGCCGCGCTTTTTCGCAAGACGGCAAGAATATAATATCACAACCTTAAGATTATCGCAATGAGTTTATGAAGGATAAAAAGTAATCGGGCAAATTACTGTCAAACTGCATATATTGTTTTGTCTTTGGGTGAATAAATCCGATAGTTTTTGCGTGCAGACACTGACCCGAAAGCTTTGTTATCACCTTTTTCGGACCGTAAACCGCGTCCCCCGCAACAGGGTGCCCCAAATACGCCATATGAACTCTTATCTGATGTGTTCTGCCTGTTTTAAGTGTCAATCGGACATGCGTAAATCTTTCATACCGATTTACGACCTCGTATTCTGTGACCGCGTTTTTAGAATTTTTTTCGGTAACGCACATCTTTTTCCTGTCCTTTTCGCTGCGACCTATCGGAGCGTCGACAACGCCTGAGTCCTGCTTTACGCGCCCGTAAACCACAGCCTCGTACTGACGGGAAAAGCTGTGCTCTTTAATTTGCTGAGCCAAAAAAACGTGCGAATAGTCGTTTTTGGCGACTATCAGAAGACCGCTTGTGTCTTTATCTATGCGGTGGACTATGCCCGGTCGTATCACTCCGCCGATTCCCGAAAGAGAATCCCCGCAGTGATAAAGCAATGCATTTACAAGCGTACCGTCATAATTTCCCGCCGCCGGATGAACCACCATCCCCTTAGGCTTGTTGACTACAAGCAGATAATCATCCTCGTAAACGACGTCCAGCGGAATATTCTGCGGTTTGGCGCTGCTTTCACGCACCGGCGGCAGTATAACACTGATTTCGTCGCCCGGTTTTACCCTATAGCTTTTTGAAAGCGGCTTACCGCCTTTCAAAATCCTGTTCTCTGAGAACAGCTTTTGCAAAAAAGAACGAGATTTGCCGTCGATACTGTCGGCTATAAATTTATCCAGCCGCTTTTCGGAATCAAGCTCGCCCGCTTTAATGTCCATTTTTTCTTGCTCCATTCAGCTGTCCTCTCACGAAACAAGCTTGAAAGTTCACCCTTCAAGCTTGTTATCCTTTTTTCGATTTTCTAAAAAAACAACGTATACCAAAATCAAAATACATCCGATAACAACACAGCAATCGGCAAAATTGAATATTGCGAAATTGATTATCCGAACGTCTATATAATCGGTTACCTTACCGAAAATAATCCTGTCAATAAGATTCCCTATCCCGCCGGCAACAACAGTAGACAGCGAATAAACCAAAAATCTCGCCCTGATTTTTTTAAGCACTATAAGAAGTATCATAAACAAGAGCGCCGCCGCAGTCAAATAAACCAAAAGCCATGTTTGGTTCCCAAACATGCTGAATGCAGCGCCCGTATTTTTAACATTGGATATATATAAAACGCCGTCAATAAGCTGTATACTGCTGCCGACCGGGATACAGTAATTTATCAAAACCTTGATAAGCTGGTCGACCACCACAAGCCCTGCCGCCATTAAAAATGCAAAAACAACAGTCATTAAATTTCTTCCTCGTCCGCAAAGTAATAGGCTGCCACAGCAAAACCACAGCAACCTATTTAAAGTACATTATTTGGAATTTTTGCCGAATTTGAGTTCGCCGAATTTAGCGGTAAAATCATCGTTAGAACGATTATTATTCGATTTAGAATCAGAATCGGCATAATTTTTCATATTAATTTTAAATACAGGCTTATCCTCGCTGTTATCATCATTTTTGCCGTTTTCAGAAGTATTGCCGTCCGCGCTGTCACCGTCTTTGGATTCATTATTATCCTGTGCGTCTGCGGCGGAATTATCAGCGTTGTTTTCTTCGGAAATCTGAACGTCCTTCTGTTCAGGCTCATCAGATTCCTTCTCCGGCTGTTCGATTTCAGGCAGAGCTGTTATAACATCAAGATGGGATTTATAAATCGTGAGCAACTTGGATTTAAATTCAGAGACCTCTTTTTTCATCTTCAAAAGCGCCTTTTCTTCAGAAGCTATCTGAAGCTTCAGCTCCTTGGATTTTTTCTCTGCTTCATCCTCGGCATCTTTTAAAATCTTTTCTGCTTTAAGATTTGCCTCAGCGACAGCAACATTGGCTTTTTCATTCGCCTCGTTTATGACTGTTTGACCTAATCTCTGCGCGCCAAGAAGCGCCTCTTTCATGTTGCCCTCGTCCGCGCGGTATTCTTCAATCTTCTTTGCAAGAACTGCGATTTTTTTCTCTAAAACCGCATTTTTATCCTCAAGCTCTTTTGCATATGTATACACGCTGTCAACAAAACTATCGACCGAATCCGCCTTGTAACCGAAAGCGGATTTGTCAAGCTGGGTGGTTTTAATATCGTGAGAATTCAAAACAGTTACCTCCTAAATGTATTTGTCGCAAGCTATGCGCAGCTTGTTTTTCTTGGTGATGCCCTCAGCGCCGCGAAAAATGTATTTTCCATGCTTTTTGATGCTTATAATATCCCCATCGCAAAGCGTTCGGCTGACGGACAATTCCTCGCGGTAATTAAGATTTACTCCCCCGCTTTTGATCAGCGCGGCGGACTTTTCCCGAGAAATGCCCGTTAAAAGCGCGGTGACTGAATCAAGCCTGACCGAACTCACAGA
Source organism: uncultured Oscillospiraceae bacterium (assembly GCA_964536085.1). Lineage (GTDB taxonomy): Bacteria > Bacillota > Clostridia > Oscillospirales > Ruminococcaceae > CAZHWR01. The sequence continues at coordinate 34,110 of CAZHWR010000002.1, read as the reverse complement.
GCCAATTATAGATTGAAATCTCTGCTCCGGCATTTGAAAATTCCCGATGCCTTCGCTGAGCATAATTCCGACTCTGCCGACCATTGTAAGCTCGGACAAAACCACCGGAGCAATTTTGCTCAACAAAAACACAACTGCTTTTCCCCCGCCCACAACGATATCACCCACCGCCTCACGCTTTATCTGCAAAGCCATCAGCGAACCCAGAAAGTCCCTGTGGGAAAGGCTGTACTCACTTTTAAACTCAGCAGTGACGGGAGTTATCGGAAATTCCGATTCATGCGGACTCATATAATCGGGGAAAACGCCTAAAACTTTTCGGACGGTGTTTTCACAACCGCCGAAAAACATATAATCCTGCCCTTTGTTTTTTGCAATATTCTCAGCAATGAACTGTTCCTTTTCATCCAAAAACGATGAAAAACGAACGATATCCCTGCTTTGAGAAAGGCTGAACAAATCGTTTATTTTTGCCTCAAAGAGCCTGTCGTTGTTACCCATTTGAGCTTAGAAATATACTCCGTTATTTTCAAGCTCATCAAGCAGATCGCCCATTATTCCGACATTGAACGGAGTGATGATGAACGTACTGCTGGCGACGCGCTTTATCTGACCGTTGTTAGCATACGCAACGCCCGAAAGAAAATCGACGATACGGCGGGAAATATCCTTATTAGTGGATTCAAGGTTCAGCACAACGGTTCTCTTCGCATTAAGGTGATCGGCAACAGAGCTTGCGTCTTCAAAGCGCTCAGGCTTGACAAGAACAACCTTGAGCTGAGTGGTCGTATGAATATTGACGACCTTGTTCTTTTTGCCCTGATGCTCTTTCACGCCTTCATAATCAAAAGCTTCCTCGTCCGCCTTTTTGGTGATTATTTCATCGGCCGCACCGTTTTCAACATCGTAGTCATCATACTCTGCGTCGTCCCCAACGCCCATTATTACTTTAAACTTGTCCACAAAACTCATAGAATCCATTCCTTTCTTATACAAACGGCAATTCGCAATAAAATTTCAAACAATCACATAAGTGAATCCGATTTGGCTGCTGACACTAATACTTTCGCTCGCCGAAAACGGCTGAACCGAGCCTTACAATATTGCTGCCGTATTTTATCGCGGCTTGATAATCGCCCGACATTCCCATAGATAAAGTATCTATATTACTATTATCTAATGTTATTTGCGAAATGTCAACAAAAATTTGCTGCATTTTAGCAAAATAATAGTCTGAATTATTTTTAGGCGGTATAGCCATCAAGCCGCGCAGCAAAATTCCGTCCAGTTCGTCGGCAACGGCGGCAGCTTCATTCAGTTCCTCCGGAAGCAACCCGCTCTTGGTCTGTTCATTTCCAATATTTACCTCAAGCAAAATCGGCATTGTTATACCCGTTTTAACGGCGCAGCGTGAAATTTCTTTCAGCAGCTTAATCGAACTGACTGATTCTATCATAGACACCTTATCAATAATGTACTTTACCTTGTTCGACTGAAGATGCCCGATAAAGTGTGTATTTTCGGGGTTGTATTTATAACTGTCGATTTTAGAAAGATATTCCTGCACACGGTTTTCACCGAACAGCCTTATCCCGCAGTCAAACGCCCTGTTCACTATTTCGGGAGCCACAGTCTTTGTAACCGCCATAAACGCTATATCCTGAACCGATCTTCCCGCCAGTACTGCAGCGTTTTTAATTTTATCCCTGGCGGCAGCTATATTCTCAGCTACATATTCCATTTTCCCGCTAAGCCTTTTGTTTGTCATATAAATCTTTTCCTTTTATGATAACATCGTCATATATTTTCAGATAATCGGAATCTTCACTGTGTTCGGCACTTAAGAAAAAGTCGTCCGTTTCATAGATAATATCCACCTTTTTAAACGTCACGTCTTTTCCGAGCAGGCAGTAAACGCCTTTTACTCCGTCCTCAATATAAAGCGCCTTTTTAGACACTTTAAGACCGGTGTTGTTTTTAAAGCTTATTTTAACCTTATCCGTTCTGAGTGATGCGATGTTTTCATCCATTAAATCGCTTTTGATTATTATCATAACCTTGCCGCTCGAATTTGCTTCTCCGACCTTCTCGATCTCGGCCTCAACGGTTTCATCAGCAAATGACGAAAATACTGCGTTGATTTCCTGTCCTTCGGTGAATTTGGCAGACTCCGTTTTATCCACAAAAATCACAAACCGCCATTCGTAACTGGTTATGATTTTACCAACTGTTCCGTTTACCGCAGCAGGCTCGGTCGATATAAGCTCGTTTAAGGATTTCTCGGTTTGCTTTTTTGCTTTTGAATATCCGTTTTCATCCTCAAGGCTGTCGGTTTCATCAACAAAAAAGCCGGAAGCGGAAGCGTTGACCGAGCTCTTTGCGGACGACAGCGTTGATTTTAATTTCTTCACCTGCTTGCGCAGCTTTGAAATACGGGAATTAACACTTTTGAGCTCACCGGTTAAAAGCTGAATTTTATTAAGCGTTTCCAGAATTTCAAGCTTGCTGCTGCTTATGTCTGATAAATCGTGATTGTCGATTTTTTCAATCAGTTCCATCTGCTCGCTCGCAAGCTGACTTGTCAAAAGATCGTTCTGATTGGTTCCCGATGATGACGTTTTGCACTCCTTGAGCATTTTAATCTCGTTTTGAAGCAGCTCGATTTTATAGTTTTTCTCAAGATCCTCAGAACTGTTGTAAATAACCGCAACAGCCGCGTCTTTAGCGACTTTCGAGCCATTGGGATAATAATAGCTTATAACTCCGTCCTGAGATTTTTTTGCTTTGATTAAAACCTCATCTCTGAAAATCGTCCCCTCCGCTTCGACAGAATCGGCAACGACGCTTTCAAACACAGTTTCGGTTTTGTAGGGTGAATGCACATAACTGTAAATCTGATATCCTATGTAAAACAGTATGAAAAACGCAAGCAAGCCCGCAATGATTTTAACCGGTTTTGAATTCATATAAATTTCCTTTTTGTTTAATATTCAATTGGTTCGTCAGCCGAATCTAAAATACGTATTGGTCTTATCGGACTAATCGTTGATATGGCGTGTTTATAAACCATATTCTGCTTTGAATCACAGTCCAGCGCGACAATATAATTATCGAATCCTTTTACAATGCCCTTGAACTGAAATCCGTTTGTAAGATATACCGTTACCGGTATTCTCTCTTTTCTCGCCTGATTTAAAAATACGTCCTGAAGATTGATCTTATTATTCATAACCATTCCCTCATCAAATAAAATTTTGTGTTTGACAATCCCATCAACCCTCATACTACTCTTTACGCATATAGTTAACACCATAAGCCATTTATAATACCTGATTTATCACCATATTCGGCAAAGCCGGGCGCGCTTCTGCACGCAAATTCATATTTCGATTTTTCTCAGACATCCGACATCCTGCAACGCAAGACCTCTGCCCACGCCGTGAGGCTATTATATCACAAGCCGAAAAAATTTACTATAATTTTTTTGGCATTTTCAAAAACATATTCCTGTGTGCGTTCCCCGCTCACGGTTATATTTTTTATGCGTCCATCACGCCTGAACCATGTCATCTGCCTTTTGGCATATCTCCGCGATTCTTTTTTTATCCGTTCTACTGCCTCGTCAAGCAAAAGCTCACCTTTAAAATACGGGATAAGCTCCTTGATTCCTATAGCCTGACCCGCCGTTTTAATACTGTCTTTATCGTTAATGTATATATTCTTTGCTTCTTCCAGCAGCCCGTCATTCAGCATTATGTCAACTCGTTTATTTATCCTGTCGTAAAGCTCCGCACGGTTTTCAAAATCAAGCCCTATCATACAGGCATTGTACGGAGACTCCTGCAACCTGCTTGTTTTTAAATGCTCGCTCATCAGAACACCGGTCTGCTCATAAATCTCTATTCCGCGCAGCACCCGTGTTTTATTGTTCGGATGAAGCGTTTCGGCATATTCCGGGTCGATTTTTTTAAGCCGCTCATGCATATACTCCGCGCCAAGAGTGTCGTACTGATTGTAAAGCTCTGCGCGCAGCCGTTCATCGTGCTTTTCCTCACTGAAACGGATATTATCAACGACCGAATTGATATAAAGTCCCGTACCGCCGACCAAAAACGGCATTTTCCCCCTTTTGTAAATGTCATTTATCGCATTCTTGGCATCTGACACATAATCCGCAACCGAAAACTTACAGTCACGCTCAACTACGCTTACCATATGGTGACGCACTCTGCTCATCTGTTCAGCAGTCGGCTTTGCAGTGGCGATATCCATTCCCTTGTAAATCTGCATAGAATCCGCGGACACTATCTCCCCTCCGAAATACTCAGCGAGCTTTACCGCTAATTCGGTTTTTCCCGAAGCCGTTGGTCCGAGAATAACCGTAAGCGGTATTTTTTCATCCATATACACCACCTCCGTTTTTGCGATAAATACTTAAAAAGCCTTACTTTTTCGACCTTCACACTGCGCCGCGAGTTTGACGGTTTCATGCTCCGCATGAAATTTTCGCATATCGTTTTTTGCGAAAAAGACAAACTCGACAAGGTTGAAAAGCCTTGCTTTTTCAACCTTCACACTGCGCCGCGAGTTTGACGGTTTCATGCTCCGCATGAAATTTTCGC
>CAZHWR010000002.1:0-29388 GCA_964536085.1 uncultured Oscillospiraceae bacterium | reverse complement strand
ATATCGTTTTTTGCGAAAAAGACAAACTCGACAAGGTTGAAAAGCTTGCTTTTTCAACCTTTTAGCGCCCAAACTTTTTCCTCAGCTCATACTCAGTCATCGTTATAACAACCGGCCTGCCGTGCGGACAATATCTTATAGCTTCGTCCGTACAAACCCTGTTTGCAAGCTCGCTCAGCTCTTCGGACGAATTTTTGTCATTCGCTCTCACCGCCGCCTTGCACGCTACCGAATGATAAAGCTCTTCAAGATCACTGGGCTCGGGCGATTTTTTAAGCGCACTGAAATTTTCAGCCATTTCTTCAACTATTTCCACGATATTATATGGTTCTAAAACAGTGGGAACGGCGCGTACCAAAACCGTTTCGCCTCCGAAATCCTCCGCTTCAAATCCCATATCCCTGGCGACGCTTAAATTTTCAACAAATCCCGCGTGCGCTTTCGGAGAAAGCGTTATTGTTATCGGCGCAAGCAGCATCTGACTGTTATTATTATGCCTTTTGCGAAGCTCCTCAAAAATTATCCTCTCGTGCGCAGCGTGTTTATCGATAATAACAAAAACACCGTCGTATACCGCTAAAATAAACGTGCCGAATATCTCTCCGACTACACGGACGGGCTTTGGAATTTCCTGCGGCTCGTTCTCCTCGCTACTGACCGCAGTTTGTTCGTCCTGTGTATGCATGGCATCACCGACGTCCGGTTGCCTGTCCGTTTTGAGCTTATCCGGGTTTATAAAAACATAGTCGTCATGCTCTCTGACAGCCGAGGCAGAATAAAGGACCCTGTTGTCATCAGACACTCTGTTCGGATTATTAATACAACTGCCATCCTCATCCTCCGGTATTATCCTTTCGCTGAGTATGGATTTGCTTTTTTCAGAAGCGCTATGCGCGGCTTCGCCGCGTGTCTTATCAGTGCTCACAGACGCAAATCCGCCGACTGACAACTGTTTTCCGCCGCCGGAATTAAAAACGCTCTGCTGAATTGCCTTTAAAACCTCCTGCTTTTGCATATCCTGTTTATGCGCTATCGCAGCGATAGAATTATTCGAACTCAGTGCAGTTTTAACCGCAAAATATACAGCGTCGTAGACTTCGCGCTCATCTGTAAACCGTATCTCGGTTTTCGCAGGATGGACGTTTACGTCGGTTCTGTCCGCATCCAGTTCGATACAGAGCACGCATGCGGGAAACTTCCCGACCATTATGGAATTTTTGTAAGCCTCTTCAAGAGCGAACGCGCCCACCTTACTTTTAACATACCGACCGTTCACGAAAAAATGCTGGTATATCCTGCTTTTTCTGCCGTGCATAGGGTCGGATACAAAGCCGCTTACTTTAACTCCGTTATAGGTGTATTCCGCCTCCATCAGATTTTCGGCATAATCCCTGCCCAGTACTGCAAAAATTGCCGACAAAAGCTTTGAATTTCCGGGCGTATGCAGCGCAACATGGTTGTCTTTAATAAATTTTACTGATATTTCAGGATGACTCATTGCGATCTGCCCGACGGCTGTCGTTACCGCAGAGGTCTCCGCAACATCCTTTTTCATGAATTTAAGCCGCGCGGGGACATTGTAAAACAAATCCCTTACAATGACCGTCGTTCCGTTTGCACAACCGGCCTCGCTGAAATCCAACTGCTCGGCGCCCTCAATATAAACGCGCGTTCCGAAAACATCCTCCGAACGCTTTGTAAGCATTTCCGTTTTAGACACAGCACAAACTGACGCAAGCGCTTCGCCTCTGAAACCGAGCGTTTTAATTGCGGTCAAATCCTCCTCGGTGCTCACTTTACTCGTCGCATGGCGCAAAAACGCCGTTGGAGCTTCATCGTGCGCTATGCCGCAGCCGTTATCCGTTACACGGATATAGGTTATGCCTCCGTGAGCAATTTCAACAGTAACGGCGGTCGCACCGGCGTCGATTGAGTTTTCCATAAGCTCTTTGACTATCGAAGCGGGGCGTTCTATCACCTCGCCCGCAGCGATAAGCTCGGAAATCTGTTTATCCAGCACTCTTATCGGCATTTTATCACCTCTGTTTGACCAATCCGCAAATTATTCGGCTAATTTTTTCAGTTCATACACTAACCCCAGTGCCTCGATAGGCGAAAGCGTGTTGGGGTCGGTATTTTCGAGCTTTTTAAGAAGCTCGCTGTTTTCAGGCGAACTGAACGTAATCTGACCGGAAGTACTTCCCTGCGCTGTACCCGAATTGCGCGGATTTGGAACATTTTCACCGCTTTCAAGACTGTCAAGCACTTCTCTGGCTCGCGAAATCACTTTTTTAGGTACGCCCGCAAGCCTTGCGACCTCGATTCCATAGCTCTCGTCCGCTCCTCCGCGGACTATTTTTCTCAAAAACACAAGCTCGTCACCGCGCTTTTTTGCAGCGATATTGTAGTTTTTAACACCCTCCAGCTCGTCCTCCATGCAGGTAAGCTCGTGATAATGGGTTGCAAACATTGTTTTTGCTCCTACGTTTTTGATCAGATATTCAACCACCGCCCTCGCAATACTCATGCCGTCAAACGTAGATGTGCCGCGTCCGATTTCATCGAGAATAATAAGGCTGTCGGAAGTTGCGTTGTCGAGAATATATGAAACCTCGCTCATTTCAACCATGAATGTCGATTTGCCGCTTGCAAGATCGTCTGACGCCCCGACGCGGGTAAACACCCTGTCGACAACGCCTATGCTCGCCGAGCTCGCGGGGACAAAGCACCCCATCTGCGCCATTATAACTATTATTGCACACTGCCGCATATAGGTGGACTTTCCCGCCATGTTCGGGCCTGTGATAACAGCAAGGCAGTCGCTTGACCTGTTCAAATAAACGTCGTTCGGGACAAACGGCGCGCCGTGAAGCATCTGCTCAACAACGGGATGGCGGCCGTCTTTTATGTTGATTTCACCGTTAATGAGGATTTCAGGACGGACATAATTGTTTTCGCATGAAACCTCTGCGAGCGAGCAAAGCACGTCCAGCGCGGCAACCGAGCTCGCAGTGGACTGAATCTGCTCAATCTTCCGTGATGTGTACAAAACAAGCTCGTTGAAAATCGAAAGCTCAATTGAATAAATTTTTTCTCCGGCGGTTAAAATCTTGCTTTCAAGCTCCTTTAGCTCCTGCGTTATGTACCGTTCTGAATTAGTCAGCGTCTGTTTCCTGATATAGTCATCGGGCACTAAATCTATCTGAGTTTTTGTAACGTCGATATAATATCCGAAAACCTTGTTATAGCCGATTTTTAAATTCTTGATCCCCGTCCGCTCTTTTTCACGCTGCTCTATTTCAGTTAAATATGATCTTGTGTTTTTAAACAGTCTGCGTAGATCGTCAAGCTCTTTATTAACGCCCGCTTTAATAACCTCGCCCTCTTTAATGGTTACGGACGCTTTTTCGCTTACGGTGCTCTGAATAACGTCCTTTACATCGTCCAGATCGTAAATACCGCCGTTCAGCGAGGATATAAGCTTTGAAGAACAGCCGCTTATCTCTTTCTTTATATAAGGCAGTTTTTCAAGCGTATACGCAAATGCCAGCATTTCTTTGGGATTTACGGTTTTGTATACGACTTTTGTCAGCAGTCTCTCCAAATCGTAAACTCCCGTCAGGCGCTCTCTTAAATTGCCGCGAAGCTCATTTGAGACAAATAATTCCTCAACCGCTTTCTGCCTGCTGATTATATCCGCCGCATTCAAAAGCGGCTGTTCGATATATTTTCGCATAAGCCGCTTTCCCATCGCGGTTTTAGTCCTGTCGAGCACCCAAAGCAAGGTACCTCTTTTTTCCTTGCTCCGCATCGTTTCACACAGTTCGAGATTCCTTCTGGCAGATAAATCGAGCGACAAATATTTATTTGCGCTGTAGCGCGAGAGATTTACTATCCGCTTAGCCCCTGTCCGCTGTGTGTAATCAAGATACGAAAGCAGCGCGCCCAAGCTCCGCGCGCCGAACGCAATGTCGCTGTCGCACACGGTAAGCGCCTGCGCGCTGCGGAAATAATTCCTGATTTTTTTAATGCATTCGTCGTAATCAAACTTTTCATCGTCAAGCAGTTCCGAAAGGCACCTGAGACGTTCGGTCAAAAACGCCGTCACCTCTTTCAGATTGACAAAATACGAATTGAATAATATCTCACTCGGAGAGAATTTGGCGAGCTCGCTTATAAGCTCGGACTGCATGTCTTTTCCCGACAGCTCGGTAATGTGCGCTTCGCCGGTGGAAACATCGGCAAAGCACAGACCAGCCCTGTCTTTTTCGGCGTAAACGCTGCAAATATAATTATTTCGTGATTCGTCCAAAAAACCGCTTTCGGTTATCGTGCCCGGCGTTATGATCTGCACTACATCGCGCTTGACGACTCCTTTTGCAAGCGCAGGATCCTCAAGCTGTTCGCATATTGCGACCTTATAGCCTTTATCTATAAGCCTTTTGATATACGCCTCACTCGAATGATGCGGAATTCCGCACATCGGCGCGCGTTCCTCAAGCCCGCAATTTTTGCCTGTGAGCGCTATTTCCAGCTCGCGCGACACCAAAATCGCGTCTTCAAAAAACATCTCATAAAAATCTCCAAGCCGAAAAAACAAAATACAGTCGCTGTACCTGGCTTTTAATTCATTGTATTGCAGCATCATCGGCGACATTTTAGCCATAACAGCTTCCCCCGTTAATTATAATATTAGTGGCAGCCGGCGCACGAAGAACAGCTTCCCGAACAGGATGAAGCAAGCTCCGGATCGATAGTGTCGGGATTGTGACCGTTCGCAGAAAGACCGATTATCGTGTTTATAGCGTCAATAATTTTGTCCATACCGGCACGGGCGTCGTTATATGCCTTCATGTTTTCGTTGACCATGATTTTGCCGTATATTTCTTTGAGCTCAGCGTCTATCTGCTTTATCTTGTCTTCGTCTTTTTTATCCTGCTTGCTCATTTCTTCATTTATCTGTATACGTTTCATATTGAATTCGCCAACGAGATTTTCAAGTACGTTGTCCTCGTCGTTAGCGGCTTTGGCTTTTTCGAGCGCTTTGTATTCCTCGGTTTCCTGAATGGCTTTTCCAAGCTCTCTTGCTGCTTTCATGTAATCCATATTTTTTAAATCCTCCAAAAAAATATTTATTATATTCTGATTAAATCAGATTACAAGCGTCCCTTCGAGCGCGCCTCGTTTGGCGCGAGTTATTTTAACGTCGGCAAAATTTCCGACAAGCTGTTCTCCGCCTTGAATATCAACTATGATGTTCGTACCCGTTCTGGCGGACAAATGGCCGGGGGCTTTCGCCGCCCCTTCTATGAGCACTCTTTCGGTTTTTCCGACGTATCCTGAGTAAATCTCATCACCGATTTCGTCCTGAAGCGCCAAAAGACGTGCGAAGCGCGCGCTTTTTTGCTCATACGAAAAAGGATCGGGCATTTTTTCAGCCTTTGTTCCAACGCGCGGCGAAAATATAAATGTGAACAGTGAATGATATCTCACATTTTTCACAAGCTCAAGCGTTTTTTCAAAATCCTCCTCGGTTTCCCCTGGAAAGCCGACTATTATGTCGCTTGTGAGACAAAGCTTTGGAATACGTTTTTTTGCGTATTCGGCAAGCTCCAAATACCTCTTTGTATCATACTGACGGTTCATGAGTCTTAAAATCCTGTCGCTTCCGCTTTGAACGGGCAGATGAAGATGCTTCGACACCTTTTCGCAGCCGGAAATAGTGTCGATAAGCTCCTTTGTGCAGTCCTTGGGATGCGATGTCATAAAACGGATTATAAAATTGCCCTCGATATCGTTAAGCCGCCTCAAAAGCTCGGAAAAACGCACGCCGTCGCCGTCGTAAGAATTTACATTCTGCCCGAGCAGGGTGATTTCCCTGTATCCCGAATCCACAAGCCTTTTCGCTTCATCCAGTATAACGTCCGCCGAGCGGCTGCGTTCGCGCCCCCTGACATACGGAACAATACAGTAGGTGCAAAAATTATTACAGCCGTACATAATAGGCAGATTCGCCTTGAAGCCGCTTTCGCGCTTAACCGGTATTTCCTCCGCGATTTCACCGGGCAAGTTTTCAATATCATAGATTCTCTTTTGACCCGAAAGCTTTTTGTATATGAGCTCCGGCAGCTTATACAGCGCGTGAGTCCCGAACACCATATCGACAAACGGAAAATGCTCTTTAAACCGCTTTGCTATATGCTCCTGCTGGGTCATACATCCACACACGCCGATTATCATATCGGGATTATTGCGCTTTGCCGCTTTAAGCGCGCCCACGTTGCCGAAAACCCTGTCCTCGGCGTTTTCGCGTATCGCGCAGGTGTTAAACAACACGAAATCTGCCGATTTTGCATCGGATATTATTTCATAACCCGATTTTTCGAGCATGCCCTTTAGCTTTTCCCCGTCGGACACATTCTGCTGACATCCGTAGGTCCTGACATGCGCTTTAAGAGCGCGCGGCTTTACGATTTGATAAAGCTTGTCCGTATATTCAGCCTGTTTTTTTATATTCTCGGCGCTTACCAAAATGCCGCCCTTATTTTCTGCCAATCAGGTTACCTCCAAGAAACTGCGAATAGCTCGACGCGGGTAAAACCCAGCGCAATCGCCATATCTTTGCACTTAATACGCAAACCCGCGTTTTCTCAAAATCCGTCCGAAACAACGGTCAAATACATAATGATTATAACATTTTTCCACATATTTTTCAATACTGCGACCGGGATTAAGACCGAATATTTACAATTTTATTTAAAAATCACTTTGCCCTTGTTATTTTTGTTCCCTGACGTGTTTCTTCAACAGTATATCCCATTTTTGATATCTGATCGCGAAGTTTGTCGGCAAGCGCAAAATCCTTGGCTTTTCTCGCCTGCGCGCGCTCGTCAACGAGCTTTAATACCTCGTCGGGAATTTTTTCATCATCATTCTGCGCATAAACCAAGCCCAAAACGTCGGTCAATTCGCAAAACAGCGTATAAAGCAGTTTCAGTTCCGACTTGGTTTCGGCGTTTTTGCTTATCATGGCGTTTATATCGCGGACAAGCTCAAACACGGCGGAAATTGCGTCCGCCGTGTTAAAATCGTCCTCCATGGCGTTTATAAACTGCTGTTTTCTTTTTTGAGCGATTTCATTAACGTCGTCTGATATTTCATTTCCCGTTAAGCCCTCCAGCGCACGAAGCGCCGAATCACGGCAGTTATAAAGCCTGTAAAGCGCTGAACGGCACTGCTCTATTATCTCGGTGCTGTAGTTGATCGGCGTTCTGTAGTGCGCCTGAAGCATCATATATCGTATCGGTTCATATCCGAATTTTTCCGCAATTTCACGTACAGTAAAAAAGTTTCCCGCGGATTTGCTCATCTTTTTGTTGTCGACATTTATATATCCGTTGTGCATCCAATAATGCGAAAAGCAGCAGCCGTTCGCGCACTCGCTTTGAGCTATTTCGTTTTCATGGTGCGGGAATATAAGGTCCTGACCGCCGCAGTGAAGATCAATAGTGTCTCCGAGATAATTTTTTGCCATAGCCGAACACTCGATATGCCAGCCCGGACGACCCTTACCCCAGTAAGAATCCCAGTACGGCTCTCCGGGCTTAGCGGCTTTCCACAGAGCAAAGTCCATCGCGTTTTCCTTTTGCTCCGAAACGTCTATTCTAGCACCTGCCTCCAAATCCTCAAGCGGCATGTGAGAAAGCTTGCCGTATTCCGTGAATTTGTTCGTCCTGAAATAAACGTCTCCGTCCATCTCGTAAGCAAAGCCCTTGTCCACAAGCGTTTTTATAAAATCGATGATTATATCCATATTTTCGGTGACCTTCGGATGCACCGTGGCAGGCTTTATGTTAAGTCCTTCCGCGTCTTTTTTATATTCGGCTATGAAACGTTCGGAAATTTCATGCGCCGAAACGCCTTCCTCATTTGCCTTCTTTATGATTTTATCGTCAACATCCGTGAAGTTTTGCACAAAGGTGACCTTATAACCCGCGTATTCAAGATACTTACGAAGTGTGTCAAACACACAAATCGGACGCGCGTTCCCTATGTGAATATAATTATAGACCGTCGGCCCGCAGGCATACATTCTCACTTCGCCCGAAGCAATCGTTTTGAGCTCCTCTTTTTTTCTTGTCAGCGTGTTATAAATCTTCATCTGACGCTTCTCCTTTCAATTCAGCAAGCTGTTTTTTCAATCGGTCTATTTCATACTGCATTTTGCACAATTCGCTTGAAATCGGATCGGGCACATGCACCTGATCCATTTCGTCGCACGGATGCACCCGCACGCCGTTTCTCTTAACCACACGCGCGGGAACTCCCACCGCAGTGCAGTTTTCAGGAACTTCGTCGAGCACTACGGCCCCTGCCGCTATGCGGCTGTTGTCCCCGACATGGAACGGTCCGAGTATTTTAGCTCCGCTCCCGACCAGCACGTTGTTGCCCAGCGTAGGATGACGTTTGCCGTGCTCCTTGCCGGTTCCTCCGAGCGTAACGCCCTGATAAAGCGTGCAGTCGTCGCCGATCTCGGTTGTCTCGCCGATGACGACGCCGCTCCCGTGGTCAATTACCAGTCCTCTGCCTATTTTTGCGCCGGGATGGATTTCTATTCCCGTCCAAAACCGCGACGACTGGGATATTTTCCTAGCGATGAAAAACCGCTTATGCTTATAAAACCAGCGTGCTACGCGATACGCCATGACCGCGTGAAGACCGGGATAAAGCAGTAATATTTCCACAGAGCTTCTCGCCGCAGGATCCCGCAGCTTAAAAGCGTTAATATCATATTTTAAATTGTCAAACATAGCTGTAACCATTTCCTTCTTCCGACAAAGAATGCACTGCACCTAAGATTGTTTTGGCTTATAAAATAAAATCGCCTTCAAAAACAACGCCGTATGGCTTGTTAACGAAGGCGAAAAAGTTCCGCGGTTCCACTTCGATTTATCACTCGAATTAAATTGTCATACCGCACACCGTTACAAGCGCACTTTCGCCCATAATATCACACGACCGATTTCAGCCCAAACGCCGGACGCTCTCTTTGAGATTTTTTACATGGCTACTCTTCAAGTAACACCAAATGTGTGCAATATTAAATTAACACAACAAAAACAAAAATGCAACCCCTGTTATTTAGTCGTATTGATACATTCCCTGTTTTTAACAATATATTCAATCCCCGAAAAAACCGTTAATGCCGCGGCGATCCATATCAAAACCTCACCTGCGGTTTTCGCAAAGACAGAGTCCAACAACGACGCAGAAACAAGGATCTGCATTATCAAAACCGCGCAAATCGCAATCATTGTAAACGCGGTTTTCAGCTTTCCTGAAAAAGCGGCCGCTATTACTTTACCGCTGTCCGCCGCGGCGAGCCGTACCGAAGTTACAATAAACTCCCGCGCTATTATTATTATAACCGCTACAGCAGAGCAGAAATCAAGCTCGACAAACGAGATAAGCGCGGAAACCACCAATATTTTATCCGCAATAGGGTCTAAAAATTTGCCGAATGTTGTAACAAGATCATGCTTGCGGGCTAAATATCCGTCGAGCGCGTCGGTAATGCTTGCGGCGATAAAAATCACAAGAGCCCACAAAAAATTAAGCGGCAAAGCATTCCAAAACAAAAACAATATAAAAAAAGGCACCAAAAAGGCTCTGAGTAAAGTAAACTTATTCGGTGTATTCATAATATATGCAGCCTTTCAAAATTAAACATACAATATTTTACTGCCGCATTGCGCTTAAAGCGCAATGCGGCGGCATATGCCGCCGGTAATAAGCGACTTACCAAACACACATTATGCGGCAGATATGCCTTCGAACACAGATATCACTATGTGGAAAGTAAAATCAGAACAATCATTTCAAATATAACATCCCGCTTTAATTCATATTACCTTTCCCACAATGTCGTAATCAAGCACTTCCTGCGCCAAAACATTTACAAAATTCCCGATTTTAAGCGGACTGCCGGACGAGAAGAAAACCTTGCCGTCTATATCAGGGGCGTCCGCATAGCTTCTGCCGAAATAAATTTTTGCGTATTTGTCGTATCCTTCAATGACAGTTTTCAGCGTTTTGCCGACGAGCGATTCACTGCGCTGCCGAGCGATGAACATCTGATGCTCCATCACGGTTTCGGCGCGGTGCGATTTGACGTCGTCGTCAAGCTGACCGTCCATTTTAGCGGCGGGAGTGGACTCCTCGGCTGAATATGCAAAACAACCCAAACGGTCGAATTTCATTTCATTGACGAACTCGCAAAGTTCCTCGAACTCCTCCTCGCTTTCGCTCGGAAATCCGGCTATAAGAGTCGTTCGAATCACAATGCCGGGAACACGCTCCCTCAGCTTTTTAACCAAGGCTTCAAGCGATTTTTTATCGCTTTTTCTGTTCATCAGTTTTAAAATCCTGTCGTTGCAGTGTTGAATCGGAATATCTATGTATTTGCAGATTTTATCCTGCCTTGCAATCACGTCTATCATATCGTCGGTTATCCTTTCGGGATAACAGTAAAGCACTCTTATCCATTCAAGCCCCTCGATACCGCACAGCGCGTCGAGCAGCTTTGCGAGCGACGGCTCTCCGTACAAATCCTCGCCGTAACGAGTTGTGTCCTGCGCCACAACGACAAGCTCTTTGACTCCTTTTTGAGCAAGCAATCTTGCCTCGCTTAAAACATCCTCCATATCGCGCGAACGGAACTTACCGCGGATAGACGGTATGGCGCAGTAGGTGCAGTTGTTCGAGCACCCCTCGGCGATTTTAATATACGCGTAAAACGGCAGTGTTGAAAGCACTCTTTCCCCGCACATGGGAAGCCGTTCCTTATCCTTGTAAATACCGAACTTATCCCCGCCTAACGCCTTGTCAATAACCTCGCCGATATTGGAATTTGCACCTATTCCGACAACAGCGTCGGCTTCGGGTATCTCTTTCATAATATCGTCGCGGTAGCGCTCAGCCAGACATCCGGTTACAATTATCGCCTTTATGCGTCCTTCCTTTTTAAGCTCGCAAAACTCAAGAATATTGTCTATAGATTCCTGCTTTGCGCTTTCGATAAAGCCGCAGGTATTTATGATAACAACATCCGCCAAAGCCGCGTCCGCAGTCAGTTCATAACCGTGCTCTTTAATTTTTCCGAGCAGCATTTCCGCGTCAACCTGATTTTTAGGGCATCCGAGCGAAACCATTCCAACCTTTGCCGCCATAAATTTCACAAACCCCGCCGAAAACGGGACTCCTTCCTATGTTCTCCACACCGTGTATAATCGGTTAAATTTCATCGGTGTATTCCGAAATAACCTCTTTAACATCCGAATAGCTGTGACCGAGCCTTACAAGCGCATCGGTCGTTTTTTTAATTCCTTTTGCATCGGTGAGGTATTTCAAATACTTTTTTTCGATAAGCTCACGGATAATTTTATAAATGTCGATCGTTTCAAAGCATTCGTCCAACGATGAGTCGATAAGCTCACGCGAAAATCCCTTTTTGAAAAGTTCTGACCGCACCCTGTATGCTCCCCATCGCTTGACAGTCATATAATCGTGCGCTAAGCGCCTGCAATAGTGTTCGTCGTTTATAAATCCGTAGCTTACCATTTTATCGGCAGTTTCAACAGCAATTTCATGATCCACCGATTTTTCCAGCTTTTTTACAAGCTCTGCATACGAATGGTCGCGGTATTCGAGCAGATAAAGCGCGCGTTCTTTTGCCTTTCGGCGCTGGGCGCAAAGCAGTATTTCCTCCAAAAGCTCAGGCGTGCAAACGCTTCCGACCCTCAGCGAATACTGCGCTATAATTTCCGAATCGAGGATATAAAAATACTCCCCGTCCACAAACACAGTGTACCGCGTTCCTTTATTTTTTTCTATTTTAGTAACGGTCATCTTTACTTAAAGTCTTTTTCATCCGGCTCTACGTCTACCGACGCTTCCTTTGCCGCCAAGTCCGCATGCGCGGATACCGCAGCCGAAGCTTCTGCCGCTATTCCCGCCGCCTTTTTTGCCTTTTTGGACGCCATAATAAGCTTGTCTGCGTTTTCAAGCACCTGCTTTTTAATTTCCTCGCAAAGCTCGGTATTTTCTTTCAAAATATCCTTAACACGGTCGCGTCCCTGACCAAGCCGCTCGCCTTTATAGCTGAACCACGCGCCGCTTTTGTTGACTATATCAAGAGATACGGCATAGTCGAGAATTTCGCCGACCTGGGAAATGCCCTCGCCGTACATAATGTCAAATTCGCACTCCTTAAACGGCGGAGCAACCTTATTTTTAACGACCTTACACTTTGTCCTGTTGCCCAAAACATCAGTTCCGTTTTTTATCGCTTCGCCGCGGCGTACTTCGATTCGGACGGACGAATAAAATTTCAGCGCGCGTCCTCCCGGAGTTACCTCGGGGTTCCCGTAAATCACGCCGATTTTTTCACGTACCTGATTTATGAATATCGCAACGCAGCCTGACTTTGAAACCACACTCGTGAGCTTTCTTAAAGCCTGACTCATCAGCCTTGCCTGCAAGCCGACGTGAGTGTCGCCCATCTCGCCCTCGATTTCCGCCTTGGTTACCATAGCGGCGACCGAGTCGAGCACCAAAACGTCGATAGCGCCT
The DNA here is from genome assembly GCA_964536085.1 of uncultured Oscillospiraceae bacterium. GTDB lineage: Bacteria > Bacillota > Clostridia > Oscillospirales > Ruminococcaceae > CAZHWR01. The sequence continues at coordinate 16,758 of CAZHWR010000002.1, read as the reverse complement.
GAACGCGCGAGCGCTTCTGCAATTTCAAGCGCCTGCTCGCCGGTATCCGGCTGGGACACCAAAAGAGAATCGATATCAACGCCCAAAGCAGAAGCGTATATCGGGTCGAGCGCATGCTCAACGTCGATAAACGCGGCTTCTCCGCCCAGCTTTTGCGCCTGCGCCACAATCTGAAGCGCAACAGTGGTTTTACCCGAGGATTCGGGACCGTATACTTCAACGATCCTTCCTTTAGGCACTCCGCCGATTCCAAGCGCGATGTCAAGCCCCAAGGAGCCGGTCGGGATAGCGTCCACCTTCATGTTGTTCGCCTGTCCGAGCTTCATTATCGAACCTGCGCCGAACTGTTTTTCGATCTGCGCTATTGCAAATTCAAGCGCCTTTTTCTTTTCTGAATCGGCAACCCTCGTTACCGGCTGTTTTGTATTCTTACTCTGAGCCATAATATCTATATCCTTTCGATTATTTTTTTACTCCGTAAACCACTCTGATTATACCACATATATCGCGTTTATGGCAACCGTTTTCAAATCTGTTTTGCTTTAATATACTTTCTACGGCGTTTTCCTGCCCCGCTCCGATTTCATACATCAGCACTCCGCCCGATTTTAGCCTGCCTTTCCAAATCCGGGTAAGCTGTTCATAGAAATAAAGTCCGTTATCTCCGCCGTACAGTGCGGTTTCAGGTTCAAACTCCACCTCTGTCTGAAGCGATTTCATATCGTCAGCCGTCAAATACGGCGGATTTGAAACAATCATATCAAAATCATAAAAATCATCCGGCAGATTTTCCGGGTAGAGCGCGTCCGCCCCAAACGCTTTAACATCAACTCTGTTGTGCGATATATTCTTTTTTAAATACCCAAACGCTGCGGGATATTTTTCAACGGCATAAACAGTCAAATCCTCCCGCTCGGCTTTCAGCGTTACGGCTATACAGCCGCTGCCCGCGCACAAATCCAGCACCTTTGCCCCGTGCGGCAAAATATCCAGCGCTTGGTCGCACAGCGTTTCGGTGTCCTGCCTGGGAATCAAAACGCCTTCACCGACAAAAAATTCTCCTCCGTAAAACTCCCAGCACCCGATTATGTACTGAAGCGGCTCGCCCTTCTTTCTGCGGCGGACGGCGTTTTGAATATCAGCGCGCTGCTTTTCAGCCACCGGCTTTAACGGATTCACAGCGATATCGGCGCGGCTTGCACCGATAAAATGCCCGATTAAAGCCGCCGCTTCGTTTGCGTTAAGCTCTGATTTTATACTTGAATACAGCTCTCCGAGGGTCATATATCCCATCTGTCGTCCTCGCGGTTTTCAGGAAGCGCGTCTGTGAGCGCCGCAATCGCGACCTCCAGCATACTTTCGTCAGGCTCTCGGGTGGTAATGCGCTGCAGCGCAAGCCCCGGAGCCGAAATTATTCTGGTGACAATATTGTCGTACTTGCCCGCAAGCCGAATAATCTCATATGCGGCTCCTATGACGACAGGAAGCAGAATTATCTTCAGCGCAACACGTATCGCGAGAGAATCCCACGTTACCCACATAAAAATAAGTATGCTTATAATCAGCACTATAAGCAGAAAGCTTGTTCCGCACCTCGGATGGAAGCGTGTAAATCTCTTAGCATTTTCCGGAGTCAACTCTTCCCCCGCTTCATAACAGGCTATAGACTTATGCTCCGCGCCGTGGTACATAAACAGCCGTTTGATATCTTTCATCTGCGACACAAGCGCGAGGTATATAATGAAAATGGCAATTTTAATAACACCCTCGATAACAGCCTTAAATGCCCCGATATCGATTCCCGCCGCCGAAACAAACAGCGCATTCACGCCCTTTGCCGCAAGCGCCGGCAAAAACATGAACAACACGACCGCAATTCCAACGCCGAGTATCATTCCTATAGCGGAAATAACGCCCATCAGTTTATCGCCCAAAAGTCCCATAAGCTTTTTTTCAAATTCAGAAGGTTCTTCATCATCGTCTTCTATATCGATATAAGAAGCGGATTTCATCAAGCATTTATATCCGAGCGTTACAGATTCAACAAGGCTGAAAATCCCGCGTATAAGAGGAATCTTATTATACCACTTTTTGTTCTTTAAATCAGCGACCGCCCACGATTCCTTGACTATCTCGCCTGATTCTTTTCTTACAGCCATAGCCACTTTGTCAAGTCCGCGCATCATAACGCCCTCGATTATCGCCTGACCGCCCACCTTACTTTTTATCTGAGGCAGCTTTTTTCCTTCCATTTTACCATGACCTTTCCGCAAATAAAGCACACAGGCTTATATCTCTTGCTCTTCCTGAATATCCGCTTGTTTTATCTCCTGCATTATCGGCAGCTTGATCCTAACCGTTGTACCGATTCCCTCGGCACTTTCAAAAATCATCTCGCCGTCATGCTGATTTATAATATCGTTCGCCACCGCAAGCCCTACTCCCGAGCCGCGCCTTGAATGGTTGGCTTTGAAAAATTTTTCGGTTATATGCGGCAGATCGGTTTCGCTTATTCCGCATCCCGAATCCTGAATGGTAATCATCACAAACGAATCGTCCGCTTCAACTGAAACTCGCACCTTTCCGCCTGCGTCGGAATATTTTATAGCGTTGTCTATAACATTGATAAATACCTGTTTTATCCTGTTTTTGTCGCCGTATACAAACGGCATCATCACAGGCTCGTTGTAACTAAGCTCTATTTCATCGCGCTTTGCACGCTCGGCATACACCAAAACCGCTTCGCCAAGCTCCGCCAAAACATCCATCTTGTCTTTGTTCATCTTGAAGCTTCCGCTTTGCAAACGCGAAAAATCGAGCAGTTCCTCAACCATCTGAGAGAGCCTTTCGGTTTCACTGATGATTACCCTCATTCCCTTTCGGATGGTTTCAGTGTCCTGAACGGTCGTCATCTGCAGAGTCTCGCCCCAGCCCTTTATCGCCGTAAGAGGTGTGCGAAGCTCATGAGAAACCGACGATATAAACTCATTTTGCACCTTGTCTGTAATAGCGAGCTGCTCCGCCATGTCGTTTATCGTGTCGCAGAGCTCTCCGAGCTCGTCGTCGCTGTTTTTAATTATCCTCGTTTGATAATCTCCCGTTGCGATACGCTTTGCCGCAGCTCCTATTTTCTTAACCGGGATAACTATCGAATTGATAAAATATCCGCCTGAAATCAAAACGCACAGCATTATCACAACGCAAATAAGAACAAATATCAGATTGATCTTTAAAACGTTCGCGTCGATAAGCCTTGTTGACGTAACAAATCTCAGCGCTGAATATTCACTGCTTGTAACAGGCAACAGTATAGTGACCGCAATAACTTTTTCGCCGTTTGAAAGCCTGCCCTCGTAAACTCCAACGCCGTCTGCCGACGAAAGCGCGCGGTCATAATCGTCCATTGAAAAGCTCGAATAGCTTGAAAATCCGCGGGAATTAAGCGACGCCCTTCCGTCACAGTCTATAGCCATAATAAGCATTTTATCTTTGTCCTCAAAGTTTTCAATAACGTTTCTGACCTCTTCAGAAACGCTCATATTGCTTGAAGTTCCCGTAACAAGGCGTGACGTCACCTCCGCAGTCGATTTAAGCGACTGCTTTGCAGAGCTGTAATAAACGCTTTTTACAGCTACTGAAAATCCTATGATAAGCAGTATCATAACGATAACGATAATACCCACTCCGTTTACCGCCCAACGCTTACCTATACTGCTTTTTTTGAAAAAGGAGTTTGATCGTATCTCAAAAAATTTCAGCCTTCCCATTTATAACCATATCCCCAAATAGTGTGAATATATTTCGGATTAGACGGCTCGTCTTCTATTTTCATACGAAGCCGTCTGATATTGACATCGACGATTTTAATGTCGCCGAAATAGTTTTCTCCCCAAATGGTCTTTAATATCTTCTGCCTTGCCAAAGCTACGTTTATGTTTTTCAAAAAAAGCTCCATTATCTGGTACTCAACCTGCGTGAGTTCGATGACCCTGCCGCTTTTTTTCAGCGTTCTCTGGCGGGTGTCCAGTTCAAAATCGCGCGATTTAATACAGTTTATTTCCTCCGTCATGGAAAGATTTACCCTGCGGTGAACAGCGTCGACCCTTGCAACCAGCTCGGACGGCGAAAATGGCTTTGTAACATAATCGTCCGCACCTAGCATAAGCCCGCTCACCTTATCCATTTCCTGAGTTTTCGCGGTAAGCATTATTATGCCGAGTGAAGGGCTTTTCTTTCTGAGCTCCTTGCATACCGAAAATCCGTCGATTCCGGGCATCATAACGTCGAGCAGGACTATGTCAAAGCCGCCGTTTTCGCGTTCAAAGGTCTCCAATGCCGCTTCGCCGCAATTCACATCCACAACATTATAACCCGCGCGTTCAAGATTAATGACCACAAAATCGCGTATTGCGTCTTCATCCTCGCAAACAAGTATACGTTTCATAAAGCTTTCTCCTTTAAGCGCCTTTATCATCACTAACGTGTCGTAATAAGATTTATTTTAATCTGCGTCAATGTAAGCGAAAATTTGCTCTGGACATCCGGCGGAACATACGCGTAATAAACGAGCTGGCCGTTTGATTTAATCTCGCTGCAATCCTCAGGAGGGTTCAACTGCGCATCGGATTTTTTCATGGTTATAATTTTCAAAACCACATTTCCGGTGCTTTTGCCGTCCTTATAGGCTATGAAACTCGTTTCCCGCGACTGGTCGTCCTTAGTCACTCCGATTTTATATTCCCACTCCTCCGGAAAACTGAAGATAAAATCGTCCGATGAATTTACATACGACGACATCACCTTTTCAAATTCACCGTCCTTGTAGTAGTACCAATCGGTGAGCCTTTGCTGGGAATATTCGTCGTCGCCCAGATAATAGCTCTGCGGGATCTCGTAAATATCGTCGCCGTTGACGTCCTCTATCGTTATCGAATCCCTGAGCGTTTGATTTGATATGAGCAAATCGTCGCTGTACAGAAGATTTTCAAGTCCGTTATCGCCGGCCGCTAATATCTCCGTCATATACAGTCCGCTTGAATTTTTGCCGTCCATATAAAGCGCGGGACGACCGTCGTCCAAAATGCCCTGAACCAACTTGACATATTCGTAAACCTCTACGTTTGTGGCGGTCTTGCTCTCTATAGAAAAACCGCCCTCGTTGTTTTCGCTTAAAAGATAAGCATACGGATTATTTGTTTTTTTCTCGTTGGCCAAAAACAGTATTTCATCCTTGCCGTTTTCATCAATATCCATAACCTCAAACTGGTTGTAATTATGCGTTTTATCTGTAATCACAGACGTTCCGTTGTAGGCATATACTATCATTTCTTTCTCAGTTCTGTTTGTAAGATTATATCCAACAACAAAAAATCCGCTGCCCTTTACTCCCAGACTGCCGAAACAAATTTTATCAATATCACTCCCCGCGCCGTCTATTTCAGACATTATGCTCCACTGATCATTTTTTTTTGCGAGAATCATTATGTTTATATTTGCGGATGCTTCTATATCGGTAAGCTGGTAAAAAACTATCGCTTCGCGGACTCCGTCCGAATCGAGATCGCGCATTATGATAGCGTTTACGGAATCCCCGGAGCTCGGATATTTCAGTTTTATATTCTTGCCCGCACTTTTTTCCAAAACCTCATAAATTTCCTTTTGATTCTTTGAAAGAGTGGGAGAAACCAGCGAATCCTCAATATTTGCAAACCCTGAAAAGCTGCATCCGGACAGAAAAACGGACGCTGCAGCCACGAGTGAAAGCAATATTTTTTTCATTTGCTGCACCTCCCTGCAAAGCGTCTGTAAGCCGTTATAACAAATATAATAAAAACAGTATACCACACTTTGTGAATGCGCGCTATACAAATAACAAATTTACTCATTTTAACCAAAGGTCTGTTCTGATTTTCAGTTAATTTTTCTTTGAGAGCAGTCCGAACATACTCCGAATATCTCAAACGAATGACCTGTTACTGTAAATCCCAGCTTTTTCGCAAGCGCTTCAGAACGCGAGTCTATCGGACAAAAGTCGATTTCAAGCTCTCGCTTGCATTTTGTACACACAAAACAGTGCTTATGCCCGTCCGCAACGCTGTAAAATCCGCTGTCGTCCCCCGGCATTTCGGTTTTTTTCACGATACCGTTTTCTTCAAGCGAAGCCAAAGTCCTGTACACCGTTGCGATGCCGAACGAGTACCCCTCGGTACAAAGAACACTGTGAATATCGGCAGCAGTGAGTCTCACTCCCGATGAAAGAACAACGCGAAGTATCATTTCCCGCTGTTTTGTTATTTTAAGCCCCGCTTTGCGTAAAAGAACGCAGACGCGCTCATGCATATCGTCAATCACAGCCGCAGACCTCCTTGTTTATTAAACGAAAAGATTAATTACTACACCCGAAATCACGCCGATAATATAAACCGACGCCAATATCATAAAATTGTTCTTTAACCCATTTTTATCTTTAAACAGAATTATATATCCGAAGCCCGCGCCTGTGCAAAGTCCTGCCACCGCCGAACCGAACGAAAGCGTTCCGCCGATGTAAAGCTCCGTTAGCATAACCGAGGTGGCGCAGCCGGGAATAACGCCGATAAGCGCAGTCAAAAACGGCTGAAAAACATTTCCGGAAAGCAAAACCGCGCTTACATTCTCTTCTCCCGCGAGATAAAAAATAATATTTATCACAAGCAGCGTTATCAAAACAAACACTGATATTTTAACCGTATGCATAACCGAGTTTTTTATAACGCTTTTGACTCCCGAACCGCAGTGGCAGGGATGATGGCAATCGTGAAAATGCTCATGCTCGTGCTCATGCTTATATTCCTCGGCGGAATTTTCGTCAAAGCTCTTCTGCGCCTTACGGCGAACGGTTCGTGAAATAAAATACACGGCGTATCCGCCTGCTACAGCCGCCGCTATTTTAACTGCGATAAGCCAAACAACATCCCAAAGCCTGTCGGTATGCGAAAGCAAAACGGGTATAGCCTCGTCTGATGTTGCGACAAAGACCGCGACGAGCGTTCCCGAACAGATCATACCGTTTTTATAAAGCGCGCTCGCCGCGGCCGAAAACCCACACTGCGGTATGCTCCCCGCAAGCGCCCCGACAGCAGGACCGTACCCTTTGGAGCTCAACTCTGAAAGCCTGTCGGTTGACATTCTGGTTTGGATTACTTCTATAAGAACATAGACCAAAAACAAAATCGGTATCATTTTTAATGTGTCAAGCAGAGTGTCCAAAATAGTGTCTACCAAAATATCACACGCCCTTTAGATGAAAATGATTATCATTTTCATTATATAGCTTCTAAAACAAATGTCAAGATGTATTTTTTAATAACAGCTTTAATATCATATTTACATAATTATACAGCAGATTAATATTGACCTTTGTCGAAGATTGTACTATATTATAATGTAGCTGAAATTGAATTAACCCAAATAGGAATCAAACGCCCGAAAATGGTTCTTTTCCCGCCTAAAAGCGGCTAAAATTCTTGGAATGCGCCGGCATATCTGCGGTCTTTATCCGCTTTTATACGAAAAAAATTTCCCGCTTTTAGGTGCAATACAGTTTTGCATAGCATAAATTTTTCTTAGACCAGGTATAAGAGGATTTTTGTCCGGCAAAACCGTTTCCTCCTTATTTAGGTTAAGTCTAAAGCCAGCTTTAAAAATTAAGGAGAACTTTGAATGAGTTATAAAGTCGGTCTGGATATAGGCTCAACAACAATAAAAGCGGTCGTTTTAAACGACGAAAACGAAATTATTTATAAAAGCTACGAGCGCCACAAATCCCGCGTACGGGAGCTTGCCATGCAAAAAATCGAGCAGCTTGAGCAAACTCTTTCGGGTCATGAATGTAAGCTTTCGATAACCGGCTCCGCGGGGCTGGGTGTTGCAAAAGAAACAGGCGCTGAATTTGTGCAGGAGGTTTTTGCAACGGCGGGCGCGGTCAAAAAATTTGAACCGCAGACCGACGTCGTGATAGAACTCGGCGGAGAAGACGCAAAAATCATATTTTTGCGCGGCGCGCTCGAAGAGCGTATGAATTCGACCTGCGCCGGAGGCACAGGCGCGTTTATCGATCAAATGGCGTCGCTGCTCGACGTTGATTTAAAAACGCTCGACGATTTAAGCTTAAAGCACAAAAAAATATATCCCATCGCCTCGCGTTGCGGAGTTTTTGCAAAAACCGACATCCAGCCGCTTATAAACCAAGGCGCGGACAAGGAAAACATCGCGGCTTCGATTTTTCAGGCGGTCGTCGATCAAACCATCGCCGGACTTGCCCAAGGGCGAAAAATCGAAGGCAACATCCTGTTTTTGGGCGGTCCCCTTTCGTTTTTGAAGGGGCTTCAAAAACGATTTTGCGAAACGCTTGGGCTTGACGAAAAAAACGCAAAATTCCCCGAAATGGCTCCTTATTTTGTCGCGCTGGGCGCCGCTAACTACTGCGAAAATTTAAGCACCGCATACAGCTACGACGAACTGCACGATATGTTTGAAAAATCCGCAAATACGGTTATCAAACCGCAGGGGCTTCCCCCGCTTTTTGAAAACAGCGAGGAATACGAAAAATTCAAAACGCGCCATTCGCATTCAGATGTTGTAAAGGGCGATTTAAAAACCTACAGCGGTAAAATCTACATCGGTATCGACGCGGGTTCAACGACCACAAAAACCGCCGTCATCGGAGAAGACGCAAGCCTTTTATACAGCGACTACCGAAATAATCTCGGCAACCCGCTCGACGCGGTTTTGACCCAATTAAAGCAGATGTACTCGTTAAAATCCGAAAACGCCGTCATCGCGGGCTGCGCCGTAACAGGCTACGGCGAAGACCTTATAAAAAAAGCGTATCACGCCGACATAGGGCTGGTAGAAACAATGGCGCATTTCACGGCCGCCAAGCATTTTAACCCCGAGGTTGATTTTATCATCGATATCGGCGGACAGGACATGAAGTGCTTCAGAATCAAGGACAATGCGATTGACGACATTGTTTTAAACGAAGCATGTTCTTCGGGCTGCGGCTCATTTATTGAAACATTTGCCCATTCGCTCGAATACGAAATCGCCGAATTTGCACAGCTTGGGCTTTACGCAAAGCACCCTGTCGATCTCGGCACGCGCTGCACGGTATTTATGAACTCTTCCGTTAAACAGGCGCAGAAAAACGGCGCTACCGTCGAAGATATTTCCGCAGGGCTTGCGACGAGCGTCGTAAAAAACGCGCTTTACAAGGTAATTCGTGTAAAAAGCGCAGATGATATCGGGAAGCATGTCGTTGTTCAGGGCGGAACGTTTTTGAACGACTCGGTTCTGCGCAGCTTTGAAAAAGAGCTTGGACACGACGTTGTACGCCCCGCTATAGCCGGTCTTATGGGTGCGTTCGGAGCGGCACTGTACGTTAAGCAGCATTTTAACGGCGCCTCAACGCTTTCGACTTTAAAGCAGCTCAATGAATTTAAGCACGAGTCAAAAGCAATAAACTGTTCGGGCTGCACAAACCGCTGCAACCTGACTGTGAACACATTTTCCGACGGCAGCCGCCACATCGCGGGAAACCGCTGTGAAAAGCCGGTGACCGGCAAACAAAACTCAAATAATCTGCCCGATCTTATGAGCTTTAAATACGAAAAGCTGATGTCCTACCAAAGCAAAAAAGGGGCCCGCGGCGTCATAGGTATCCCGATGGTGCTCAACATGTATGAAAACCTCCCGTTCTGGCACACGTTTTTCACCGAGCTCGGATTCGAGGTCAAGCTTTCGGGGCGTTCCAGCAAGGCGCTGTATTTAAGCGGTCAGAACACGATTCCGTCCGACACGGCATGTTATCCCGCTAAGCTTGTTCACGGTCATATAAAAGCGCTGGTGGACGCGGGGGTTAAAAACATCTTCCACCCGTGCATGTCGTACAATTTCGACGAGGGCATTTCCGACAACTGCTACAACTGCCCTGTTGTGGCTTATTATCCCGAGCTTATTTCGTCCAACATGGAGATCACGAAAAGCATTAATTACATCTATCCGTATATTTCTTTAAACGACAAAAAGGTGTTCGTCAACAAAATTTCCGAGGCTTTGGCAAAATACGGCTTTGACATCAAAAAATCCGAATGTAAATCCGCGGCTGACAAGGCGTACGCCGCTTATGATATGTTCCGCGCCGAGATTGCAAACGAAGGAAGAAAAGCCGTCGAGTTTGCAAGGAAAAACGATCTTAAAACGCTTGTTGTGGCGGGGCGGCCATATCATATCGACCCTGAAATTAACCACGGTATAAACAAGCTCCTCACTTCGCTCGGCTTCGTTGTTGTTACTGAGGACAGCGTTTCGGGGCTTATCGACTTTGAGCGCCGCAGCGTTCTGAACCAGTGGACATATCACGCAAGAATGTACAACTCCGCACGATGGGTCTGCAAATCGCCCAACACCGAGCTTGTTCAGCTCGTTTCGTTCGGCTGCGGGCTCGATGCCGTCACAACTGACGAGGTACGCGACATTTTAAGGAAAAACGACAAGCTTTACACACAGATAAAAATCGATGAAATAGATAATCTCGGAGCAGTTAAAATACGCATACGCAGTCTGCTCGCCGCAATGAATGAAAGGAACAGATAGCCTATGAGCCTTGATGAAAAACCCGTTGAATTTACAAAAGAGATGGCTAAAACGCACACCATACTTGCGCCGAATATGCTTCCTGTGCATTTTGCCATGCTCGAACAGATATTAAAGTGCGAGGGATATAATGTAGAGATATTAAAAACCGAGGGTCGTCCGATTATAGAAGAAGGACTGAAAAATGTTCATAACGATATGTGCTACCCTGCGCTTTTGGTAATCGGTCAGATGATAAACGCCCTGAAAAGCGGAAAATACGATCCCGACAAAACCGCCCTTCTTATAACCCAAACGGGCGGCGGCTGCCGCGCTTCCAACTATATATCGCTTTTACGGAAAGCTTTAAAACAAAGCGGATACGGAAATGTCCCGGTTATATCGCTCAACTTTTCAAACCTTGAAAGCAACAGCGGCTTTTCGGTGAGCCTTAAAATGATTATCCAGTCGTTATACGCAATTATTTACGGCGACATGATAATGTGGATATCAAACCAGTGCAAGCCGTATGAGTTGAATAAGGGCGAAACACAGAAAAAAATCGACTACTGGACAAACGAGCTGTGCAGTCAGCTTCACTCCACCAAGTTTTTGCACGTAAAGAAAAACTACAAAAAAATCCTCGATGATTTTGCATCCATACCGCGCTCTGACGAACAAAAGCCGCGCGTCGGAATCGTTGGGGAAATTTATATGAAATATTCGCCGCTCGGAAACAGCAGACTTGAGGAATTTTTAATAAAAGAAGGCGCGGAGCCCGTTCTTTCGGGACTTTTGGATTTTATCCTTTACTGTCTGCGCAACACTGTCACCGACCACGCGCTTTACGGCAACGCCCTCGGCAAAAAGCTCATAGGAACTATAGGGCTTAAATACTTCACCCGCTGGCAAAACAAGATGATAAAGGCAGTCGAGCAGCACGGCGTTTTCCGATCTCCCACCACCTTCCGCGAGCTCGAAAGCATGACCGACGGATTTATCAGCAAAGGCGCGAAAATGGGCGAAGGCTGGCTGTTGACGGCTGAGATGCTAGAGCTTATTCATTCGGGCGTGAACAATATCGTATGTACCCAGCCGTTCGGATGCCTTCCCAATCACATTATCGCAAAGGGAAAGATGAAGCTTATTAAAGACAAATATCCGAACGCAAACATCGTCGCCGTCGATTACGATCCGAGCGCGACCGCAATAAATCAGGAAAACCGATTGAAGCTCATGCTTTCAAACGCAAAACTGAACGAAAAGCAATCCGCTGCTTCCAAAAAACAGTCAAAAACCGTAAGGCAATCGGTTGCCGAAGCCGCGGAGGTTTAGCATGGGATTTCAGGACGACTACATAATGCGGCAGATAGAAATGATGTCGCGGATAATAGCAAAATTTATATTCAACAAGGATTCTATCACTTATGAAATAGAAAACCCCTTGCAGTTAACTATAACCGACGTTATGTATAACAAAATCAAGCTGTTGGTAAGCGAGAAAAAGTTCTGCGAGGCGGAAAATCTGCTGTACGAAAATCTCGACACAAACGACAAAAGCCAGCTTGCGCTTGCAGTGGATTTTTATCAAACGCTGGGCAGATTTTCAGACGACGAGCTTGAGGAAAACAATTTTTCAAAAGAAGAAATTGCAGACGGCATGCGGATGATAATGAATAAATTCGGAATCCAAAATCTTCCGCTGTAAAATGAATAAAGCATAAAAAATCCCGTGTAAAAGATATGATTCCTTTACACGGGATTTTAATTTATCGAATTTAAAACAAGCCGAATCAAATCGGAAACTGCGTTGATTATTTTACAAATCCTGCAATACCCCAGTCGGTGTGGTCAAAATCCCTATAGTCGTTTGTTTCGCCCGTGACAAGCGTTATAGTTTTTGCCCCTTCGGGAATATCTATATCGAACAGATATGACATTCCTATATTCATCTTCAGCGTTTCTTCAACCAAAACGCCGTCGACATAAACGCTGTAAACCGTATATCTGTTCTGCTCAGGTTTTACTTCGTCATCACAGCCGGCAACGGTAACGAATCTTTTTGCGCCCTCGGGTATATTCACAGTGATGAACGACGGTGCATGAGCGCCTATTCCCTTTGAATAGGTTTGCCCCGCAATCGTGATAGGATTACCGTCTACCGACAGGTCTTTTCCTATGCTTCCCCATCCGGTGCTGGCGCTTATCCAGTTATCCATATCGTCGGACGCATAGGCAAACGGTTCAACATCCGGCGCTTCTGCGGGCGAATACACCTTAAATGTGTTAGATGTTTGGGCATACACCGTGCCGTTATAAACAAGATATGCCTTTACAACAAAGTCGCCCTTTGCGTCCGCAGGAATTTTCAGCGATTCATAAGAAACAGCGTCTTCAATTGTTGAATCCGCCCCGAAAGAGCATTTTACCTCAACCTCGTCATATTGATTGACAATATAATTGACGTCAATATCGTCATTTGCGAACTTATATTTATTGCCCTGCCCCGTTATGGTAACTATAGGCTCCGCTTCCCAATTTTGCTTGCTTCCTAAGTTATAAACATTGGTATATCCCAGATATTCAAGCATCGCCTGAGCCTGTGCGCTTCTTTTTGCAGAAGAGCAATAAACAATGAGCTGCGTTTCTTTGTCCGGGAACATTTCCTCCGCCTCGGTAAGCACATCGGTATACAGAAGATTAACGCTTCCCTCAATCTTATCGTTTTCATATTCCTGGGCGGTTCTCACATCCACCAACACTGCGCCGTTTTTAATCAAATCCTTCGCCGTGATAGGTCCAATAGAACCCTTCGACGTATTATCCTCTTGTTTAAGCGGCAGCTCATAAGTGTACGACGAAGTAACAGGATTGTTAAGACTTTTATCGCTGTTCCAAAAGAACACCTTTAATGTTCCTTTAAACGTATCTGGAATTTTAATGGAGCTTGTAACCGTCCTTACACTCGTGGTTATAGAGGTTGTGGCGGATTTCATAGCCTTCATAACGCCGTTTTCGTCATAAGCTGCCGTTACAAAATTCACCTTGCTGATGCCTTCTTCCGTCCTTATCAAACGAGTGGTTGCTGTTACGGAAGCGGAAGTCTGCGTTATATCCGGCTCGTCAAAATAATTCGGATTTTCGGTTATTTTATCTCCGCTGACTTTTAAAACAACAATGCCGTGAGCGGGTATGGTAACAGTGTAATCGTCCCCTACCGAAATATCCTGATGTGCCCAAAGATCGCGCGCAGAAGTCACATTTTTGAGTCCCACATCCGCCCAATTTACCGCAACTTCCTTTTCTGTCGTTCCACGGTTTAAAATTGCTACGGCTTTTGTCGACGAATCGGCTGTTCCCAAAGCTTTTTGCCATATCTCAACATTTCCGATTGTCTTTGCCACAGTTGCCTGCACACAGGCCGGATCCTGATCCAGCGCAATTATCTCTTCGTTTTTGATTATAGAAAGAGTCTCTTCGGATATTTTTGTAACATCCATTCCAAGCACTAAAGGGGTTGACATCATGGCCCACATGCTGAAATGGCTTTTATCCTCCTGAAATGTCATTCCGTTGCCTACCTGAAGCATATCAAGATCGTTCACATGACCGGGTCCGTTGTATTTTGCCAAAGATTTTACTTGATCGAGCTGATACAGCACAGAATTAAAATTAGCTGATATATCAGAGCCGGTACGCCATGAATCAGCAACATCTATCGCCCATTCCCCGGGAAACTCCCAGCAGCAGATGTTAAAGACCTTATCCTTTTGAGTTTCCTGCTCGATCCGGGAAATAACCTCGCTGATAGCGGTATAGCGTTCCTGTTTGTCAAGGTTAAGCGAGCGTCCGCCGCACCAGTCAACCTTAATAAAATCATAGCCCCATTCGTTCAAAAACATTTCAAGATCTGTTTCGTCGTGCCCATAAAGCCCAACGCCGGCGCCCTCTACCGTTCTGCCGTCATAAAAATACCCGCACGTATCAGAGCCGCCATCGGTATAAATACCGGCATTCATGCCTTTGCTGTGAGCATAATCCGCAATAAACTTCATTCCGTTTGGAAATTTATTTAAATCGGTATTTATACGTCCTGTTTGCTCATCTCTGCCATATTGAAATCCGTCGTCAACGTTAAAATAAGTATATCCAACGTCGACAAGACCGTATTCTTCCATAGCGTCCATCTGCGCTATGAATTTGTCTTCACTGATATTCTGCCAATAATTGTTCCACGACGCCCATCCCATGATCGGAGTTTGCCGCTGAGCCACCTGCACATCGGACAATTCTTCCCCGGCAACAGCCGAAAAAGGGCACATCAATTGAAAGACCAGAATAATTGCTAAAGAAAAAGCAAATTTCCTTTTAAAGTTTTTAATCTTCATTGTAATAATCCTTCCCATTGTTTTTTCAGCATAAAATCACCATATCTAATTTGAAATGGTAAAACGGTCTGGATTATGTTTTGTGTGTTAAACTAATAATAGCATTTTAATGAAATCCTGTATATCGGTAAAACCCACAAAGTTTAAAAGCGGTATTTGTGAGTATTTATATTTTTGTTGCAGAATGTTATATTTTTGTTGCATATTATTGCATTTATGTTGCATAAATCAAATTAGCGCCTTGATTATACGATATACCCATGATACAATACAGTCATTAAATGATTATGTTTGTGTGTTGAAAAAACAATAAAGAGGTAAAGAAGCTATGAAGCTATGTAAAAAGTCGGCAATTTGCGCTTTAGTGGTTGCGGCTGCCGCTGCAAGCACAGTTTGGGCTTTCGCAAATTTTATTCAACCCAATACGCCGAACAACACACAATCCGCAAAAATCCTTAAAGCATCCAATTCGTTAAAAAACGAAACTCCCGAAAACACCACATCCACGGCATTATTCTCATTAAATGAAAGCGGCGTCGAAAACGCATTAACAGTTGCGAAAAACGAAGAGCAAAAAGCAGTTAAAATTCATATTAATATTCCAACTGAAAAGAACAGCGAGGTCACGGTAATCTGTATGGATCCATCGTATACTAAAGACAGTATCGAATACTGGACCGCTCAGCAAAACAGTGTTTGCTATGTCGATCAAATAGCCCTTGACGATCAAGGGCAGTTTGAGCTGACAATCAAGCTTGATCAGGTTATCGAGGGAAATTATACGCTGTCAGTCGGTACCGCTGAAAAATCCTACCGACAAACCTTCAGCATGATTGATTCGTCCGCTTCGGATACGGTATCTGACACGAACACATCTACCTCCAATACCGCCAAATGGAGCGGTACAAAGGTTGTGAACGGAAAAACAATATTATATGTGAACAACAAGGCTGTTACGGGAACAAAGCTAGTTTTCGTTTCCGGCAAGACATACGCCGTTATAAACGGATACGTTAAAACCGGCAAAAAACAGCTTATAAAGATAGGCACCAAGTATTATATCGTAAATAAACTGGGCGTTGTCCAAAAAGGGAGAAAGAACAAAATCATAAAAATAGGATCAAAATCCTACATTGTCAATAAAAAAGGCGTTGTTCAAAAACCGAAAAAAGGCAAATATAAGCTGTTGAAAGCGGCCGGCAAAAAATACATTGTGAATAAAAAAGGCATCGTTCAAAAGAATAAAAAGTCCATTAATATTGGTAAAAAGACCTACAGAACCAATAAAAAAGGAATTTGCACTTTAAAAAAATAATAGTCAGGACCACCACCCCTAAAAGGGGGTGGCATGCAAAGCGGCCTATAAGACCTTGATAAAAGCCAGCGTCTAAATGACGCTGGCTTTAACTTCTTCAAGCCACAGTGGTACGACTACTTGCTACCCTTGAAAGGGTCTGCATATTCTTTGCGGCTCAAACTATCTTCTATCTGATCTTGTTTATCTTGTTCCCGAATATATTTTTGCACAGTTGCAGTATTGATGCCTACTGTGCTAACATAGTATCCTGTTGACCAAAAGTTTCTATTCCCAAACTTGTATTTCAAATTTGCATGTCTCTCAAAAATCATCATCGCACTCTTTCCTTTGAGATATCCCATAAATGCTGATATACTTGTTTTAGGCGGAATACTATATGATCCGGCATCATATGTCCTTCAATGATTTCTACGCCTTTCCATTTACATAAATCTCGGA
>CAZHWR010000001.1:0-149729 GCA_964536085.1 uncultured Oscillospiraceae bacterium | reverse complement strand
TAGCAGAACTCTCATATAATTACACAACCTTCACACCGTTTAGCCAACTTCACGCTTTTTCCACCCTGCTTTGCCTTGAAATGTTAAGCACTATTCCCATTTCGGCAAGCTGCATGAACAGCGCCGTGCCTCCGTAGCTGAAAAACGGAAGGCTTATTCCCGTATTCGGAACGCTGTTTGTGACGACGGCAATATTTAAAAGCGCCTGTATTCCTATTTGCGCCGTCAGCCCGACCGCGAGCATCATCCCGAACTTATCCGGCGCCTTTGACGCTATAACAAAGCCCCTGTACACAAACAGAATAAACAGGATAATTATTATAGCCGCGCCTACAAATCCCAGTTCCTCGCATACTATTGCAAAAACAAAGTCGTTCTGAGGCTCCGGCAGATAAAGATATTTCTGGCGCGACTGACCGAGTCCAAGCCCCATAAATCCTCCGGAACCGATTGCGATGAGCGACTGCCATGTTTGGAAGGTTTCGCCGCGTATGTCCGACGTCGGATCAAGCCATCCGTTAAGACGAGCAGAAATGTAATCTATACCCTTAATTGAAACAATTGCCACAATTCCTATTGCGACAAGTATTATCGCAAACAAGAAATACCGATATTTGGTCCCTCCGACGAACATCATTATAAGTCCTATCGCTCCGATCAGTATAGTACCCGAAAGGTGCGGCTGCATCAGCATGAGCCCTGCCGCTATGCCGATAAACACCAAAAACGGTAAAACTCCGTAGGTGAATGTTCCCATGCGCTTGTAGTTTCGTGAAATCAAAAATGCAAACAGAACCACTATCGCAAACTTCATAAGCTCGGATGGCTGAAAAGTTCCCAACGGTCCTAAATGTATCCATCTTCGCGCGTTGTTTAACGGCTCGCAGAACAGCACCACGACCAGCAGTACCACCGAGATACCATATATCCAAAATGCAAATTTTTTCAAAACATGATAATCAATAAGCGATATGCATATCATAGCGACAACGCCGATAACAGCAAAAATCGCCTGCTTTTTTATATAAGTAAAGGGGTCGTCAAACCTGTAGTAGGCATAGGCGTAGCTCGCTGAAAACATCATTATAAGTCCAAATGCAAGCAATACCATTACGAGCACAAAAAAGGTTATATCCATAGCGCCCCGTTTACTTGTTTTCGCCTCTTTAGCCGTAGCAAGCCACCCCCTCTTTAATCCAAATTCAGCCGTTGTTTAAGCTCCAACTCCCGGACCCACATAAACATACATATATGCGCCGATTATCGCCACCAAAGCCGCAATGATAGATATAAGCGTGAATACGCCGACTATCTTCATTTCGCTCCAGTCCTTCATTTCATAGTGGTGATGTATCGGACTCATTTTAAATATACGTTTGCCGAACAGCTTAAAGCTTATAACCTGAAGCACAACGGAAAGCGCCTCGATTATGTAAATTATTCCCGCTATTATCATCAAAAGCGGCTGTTCAGTTCCCATTCCTATAGCAATTACCATACCGCCCAAAAACATTGATCCCGTGTCGCCCATGAACACCTTTGCGGGATGAAAATTCCAAAGCACAAAGCCAAGGCAACCCGCCGCAAGCGCGGTTGCAAGCACCTGCATTTGGTAATACTCAAGTATTCCGCATATAAGCATATATCCTATGCCGAAAATAAACGTCACCGATGTTGCAAGACCGTCGATACCGTCGGTCAGGTTTACCGCGTTGACAACGAAATACATGACAAGCGCCATTATCGGATAATACAGTATCGAAAGCGGAAGATTTATTTTTGTAAACGGAATCGGAATATCAGTGTTATTTGCGCCCAAAAAGTATAATACGGCAAGATAAGCTATAATCACCACAAACTGTAAAACGGTTTTAGCCTTTGCGGAAAGACCCAGATTGCGTTTTTTTACAACTTTAATATAATCATCGATAAAACCTATAACTCCCATAAGCAGCGCAAACACAAGCCCTGCGAGCATTCTCATATCGTAAGCGGACGCATTAGTTATTTCGATACTATACTCGACGGTAGACCTGAACAGAACATATCCTACTACCGAGGCTATTATTATGCCCACAATAAACATGATTCCTCCCATAGTGGGAGTGCCTTCCTTACCCTTGTGCCATGTAGGTCCGATTTCTTTAATAGTCTGACCGACCTTCAGCTTTCTAAGCATCGGAACCAGCACGAATCCAAGCAGTGCGGACAGTCCGAATGCAACGACCGCCGTTGTTACAATTACTGTGATCATAGACATTTTGTACTCTCCTTATATGTTTTGTTTATAACATCCTCAAATCTCACGCCGCGGCTTGCTTTTATCAAAACCGCGTCGCCCTCTTCTCCGATATCGTTCAAAAACTGTGCGAGCTCATTTTTATCGTCAAATCCGACTGCCCTTATTCCCGTCGGCGCCGCCCCGTTTATCAAATCCTGAGCGTACTGACCGAAGCACAAAAGAACGTCCGCTTTTTTTGCGGCGTATTTCCCTATCTCGCGGTGGAACTCACCCGAACGGCTTCCGAGCTCGAGCATGTCGCCCAGCACGGCGATTTTCTTCCCCTTAACTCCAAGCGAGGAAAGAACGTCCAGCGAAGCGCGCATGCTGTCGGGACTTGCGTTGTAACAATCCTCTATAACAGTTATACCGCCGTAGTTAACGATATTCTGCCGCATACCGGTATTTTCGTATTCTGAAAGTCCTTGTAAAATGCTGTTAATATCAATACCGAGCTGAACGCCGACGCAAAACGCCGCAAGCGCGTTATAAACATTGTGCGTCCCGACGGCCGGAACAGCCGCGCGGTAAGAACCGCCGTCATAGATTATATCAAACGAAGTTCTCATATCCTGTGACGAAATATTCTCTGCGCGCACATCACAGCCTGGGCTGTCGATTCCATAGAACATCACGTCGCCGCCAATATTGCAAAGCATATCGTTGTCGGCATTAAGTATAAGCGGATATTCGCCTGAAAGACCGTCTTTGATTTCAAGCTTAGCTTTCAAAATCCCTTTTCGGTCGCCTAAGTTTTCAATGTGCGAAACCCCTACGTTTGTAATAACGCCGATGTCGGGCGACGCAGTTTGTGAAAGCCGCGATATCTCATCGAAGTGGGACATTCCCATTTCTATAACCGCCGCCTGATAGCTTTTGTCAAGCCCGAACAACGTCAGCGGCAGCCCGACTTCGTTATTAAGATTGCCCTGCGTTTTGAGCGTCTTGAACCGTTTGCGCAAGACGCTGAAAATCATCTCTTTAGTGGACGTTTTTCCAACGCTTCCCGTTATTCCCACAAGCTTAACGGGAAATTTTCTGCGGTAATATCCCGCGAGCGAAAGCAAAGCGGCAGACGTGCTTTTGACTTTGATTACAACTCCGTTTTCCGAACCCATGTCCTTGTGAGATATCGCCGCTTTTGCTCCAAGCCCAAACGCTTTTTCAATAAAATCATGTCCGTCGAAATTCGCTCCCTCCAGAGCTATGAACAAACAGCCTTTTACTATCTTTCTTGTATCGGTGCTGATTTCATCTATCACAGCTTCGGGATCAACGCCGATCGGCAGTATTCCGTCAACCGCCGCCGCTATTTCACCGAGTGTCAGCTTTTCCAATCTCTTGCCCCCCTTAACCGCCCGCACGCCGCCGAACTTAACGCATGCGCCGCCGGACAATCGGATAATTATCCTATTCGTTTTTCGAATTTTGTTCCTTGGCATCGAGCGCCTCTAAAGCCTCAGCGACCACCTCGCGCTCATCAAAATGAATAGTTTTGTCGCCCAGCACCTGATAATCCTCATGCCCCTTGCCGGCGAGCACTATAACGTCGCCCGCCCTGGCAATCTCCACCGCGTGAAAAATTGCTTGCCTTCTGTCGCACACAACGTCGTATTCTGTGGAGTGCTTGTTAACGCCCACCAATATATCCTCAATGATTTTATCAGGATCCTCAGTGCGCGGATTATCCGATGTTACAATCAAAAAATCAGAATTTTCAGCCGCTGCCTCACCCATCATGGGACGCTTGGCTTTGTCGCGGTCGCCGCCGCAGCCGAACAGAGTTATAAGCCTGCCCCCGGTGTATTTTTTAAGCGACGGCAGAATGTTTAAAAGTCCGTCGGGAGTATGCGCGTAATCGCAGATAACGGTAAAATCCCGTCCGGTCGGAATGATCTCGCTCCTTCCCTTGACGCCTTTATTGGAATTCAGTCCGCCCGTTATTTTATCAAGACAAACGCCCGCCATGAGACAAACTCCCGCCGCAGCTAGCGCGTTATGCACCGAGTAAAAGCCGGGCATACCGAACTTTATCTTACTGCAAATAACATCGTTGCAGAGCAAAAACGAAACTCCGCTTGCGGAACACTCAATGTCTTTTGCGTGGAAATCCGCGCTGTTGTCAAACGCCGAGTAAGTTAAAAACTCAGGGCAATCGGTTTCGTTGATAATACGTTTTCCGTATTCGTCATCAATATTGACAAGCGCCGCGTCGGACATTTCAAACAGCTTCTTTTTGGCAGAAAAATAATCCTCCATATCCTTGTGATAATCGAGGTGGTCCTGAGTTAAATTGGTAAAAACCGCATAGTCGAAATGCACCCCGCCCACGCGATTCTGCGCAAGCGCATGGGACGACACCTCCATAACAACAACATCGCAGTTTTCGTCGCGCATGCGCGAAAACAGCTGCTGAAGCTCAAATGCGTCGGGAGTGGTCCTTTCGGCATGGATAACCATGTCTCCGATCTCATTTTGTATCGTTCCTATAAGTCCCACCTTGAGCTTAGCCTGAGTCAAAATGCTTTTTATCAGATTTGTAACCGTAGTCTTGCCGTTGGTACCCGTAACGCCTATCATCTTCATATCCCGCGAAGGATTCCCAAAATAATTTGCGCACATCACGGCATAGGCAGCCCTTGTGTTATCGCAGATTATCTGGTTTTCGAGGCCTAAATCGCGTTCGCACACTACCGCGGCCGCCCCGGAGGCAAGCGCCAGATCAGCTGCTGAGTGACCGTCGAACTTTTCGCCCTTTATGCACACAAAAACACTCTGAGGAACAATTTTTCTTGAATCGGATATAACCTCGGATATTTCGATGTTTTGGGCGTTGGTTTTATATTCGATTCCGTCCAATAAATCGTAAAGCTTCATACTATTTGTCTGCGCCCTTTTGCTTTCAGAGCTTCCTTTCTTTGTATTTTAAGCCGGTACCAAACTCTGCCTGATATTCTTAAGATTCGCTGAATTTTTAGTATTATCCGTTATCTGTATGCGTATCATCCGCCTTCGTCGACGTGAACACAGGTTACAGTTATAATGGTTCCTTTTGTGACCTTTTTACCCGCTTCGATGTCCTGCTTGCTGACCTTCGCATCAGAGTTTTCTCCCGCGCCGTTTCCGAATTTGATATTCAGCCCCAAATTCGTAAGCTGTGCGTTTGCCGCAGACGGCGAAAGTCCTTTCAAATCCGGGACTGTGACCTTCTCTTCCTTCGGATTTTTATCGGTGTACAAAATAACCGTGCCGTCCTTCGGTATGCTGCTGCCGCTCGACGGCACCTGTTTTGTGACCTTGCTGCCGCTCCCTATTACCTTATAATTAAGATCGGAGTTCTTGAGCGTGTTCTGCGCGGTGGTAAGAGAGGAATTGGTGACGTTCGGAACAGTAACATCCATTTCGGCGAGTTCGTCAGCGGTATAGGACTTTTCGATTCCTATATAAGGCAATGTATCAGACATTATCGAAGCAACCGCAGGCGCTGCGACAACACTTCCGTATATTTCGCCCGCAGAAGGCTCGTCGACCATAACCAAAACTGCGATTTGCGGATCGTCAGCCGGGGCAAATCCCACAAACGAAGAAACATAAACTGATTCATCATCGTCATCCAGCTTTTCTGCCGTACCCGATTTTCCTCCAATCCTGTATCCCGCAATATACGCGCTGGAGCCGCCGTTCGCCGTAACGCATTCTTCAAGAATTTCACGCATAGTCGCAGAAGTTTCTTCCGAAATAACCTGACGTTTGGCAGTGTATTCATACTTTTCCAAAACGCTTCCGCTCGAATCAAGCCTTTGCGAAACAACATGCGGCTGAACAAGATATCCTCCGTTTACAACCGCCGCATACGCTGTTATCATCTGAAGCGGCGTGATTTTGTTGGACTGACCGAACGACGCGCTGGCAAGCTCAACAATACCGTAATTATCCTCGGCAATAGTGAGACTGTTGGATTCTCCGGGAAGATCGATTCCTGTTTTTTCAATGATTCCATATGATTTCAAATAACTGTAAAATTTAGTGGCGCCCAGCTTCTGACCAATTGCAATAAACGCAGGATTGCATGAATTTACAAACGCGCCGGTCAAATCAAGAGTACCGTGACCCGATGTTTTCCAGCAATGTATAGGGGCTATTCCTTTTCCAAATGAGTAGGCTCCCGAACAGGTGAATTTTGAATTCAAGCTTACAGCCTTTTCTTCAATCGCCGCCGATCCGGTTACTACCTTGAATACCGAACCCGGCTCGTAAAGCTCAGTTATAGCCTTATTCTTCCACTGTGCCTCGCGCGCTTCCGCCAAAGCGGTCGTGTATTCTTTACCGCTCAACTTGGACAAAGTTTTTTTTACCGAACCGTCTGCTATTTCAAACGGTTCATTCAAATCGAAATCCGGCTTTGTCGCCATCGCAAGGATCTCGCCGGTATTGACATCCATGACTATCGAACAGGTTCTGTTCTGAACCTTGTGCTCCGTCACGACCTGCTCAAGCGCTTTTTCAACAAACTGCTGAATCGAAGCGTCTATTGTTAAAACAAGGCTGTCGCCATCCTCCGGATCGTAATATTTTTCATAGTTAAACGGCATATCCGTTCCGTTAGCATTGACCGCCGACACGATTCTTCCCGGTGTTCCCTGAAGCTCGTCGTCATAATACGCTTCTATGCCGTACAAGCCCTGATTATCAGATCCCGTAAAGCCTATGACCGTTGAGGCAATGCTGCCGTACGGATAATAGCGTTTTGTATCCTGAATGGTATAAACGGCAGTTATTCCGTTTTCTTCCTTGAACTCGTTTATCTTGTCAACGTCCTCTTTTTCAACCTTTTTCTTGATTTCCTGATATCGGTTGTTGATCTTCATTTTCTTTTTAATGCTGCTTTTGGTAACGCCCAATATCTCTGAAAGTCCGTTTGCTATCAGCTCGCGTTCCTCATCAGTTTCAATATCAAGAGGGGATATAAAAACCGTCCAAACAGTGGCGCTTTGAGCAAGGACTTTCATATTTTTGTCGTAAATCGTCCCGCGGTTTGCGTTTATGGTCATATCGTCAAGTTGCTGCTCAGATGCGACAGTGGAGAAATAGCTGTGCTGAAAAACGGTGAGATAGCCGATTCTCAGTATAAGCGCCGAAAACGCCGTTACAGCTAAAATCGTGACCAAATGCATCAGCCTGTTTTTCATTTTAAGACTCGGTCCTACAGCCATATTTGCAGCTCCTTTAAATATTCTAAAATTGCAAATTAGGGTCAAGAATAATCTCAACCCCAATATTTCGTGCGGCATCGCAAAGCTTTGCCTGTCTTATACTTATTTTATTTTCAGTTGAAGTATGCCACAATCGAGTCGAAGAAGTTTTTGACCGCGTTTAATACTCCGTTGCCGGACTGCTTTATTACTTCAACCTGATTGTCCTGTGACAGTGAAACGTATTCTATCTTGCTTTGGTCAAGCTTGATGTATCCAAGCTCCGATTCCGCATATTCTTCAATGCTGCTCAGAGAAGTCTTGGCATCCAGCTCGGCAGATTTCCTAACATTTTCGCTTTTTATAATGCTAAGCTCCTCTGTTAGTGAAACCACCTCGTCGCCGAGCTCTGTGAGCACGACCTGACTGTATATGATGCTTCCGGCAAGCGCCGCTATCAGAACAATAAGCGCTATAAGCTTTGCGGGGCTGGCTTTAGGCGCAGTTTTTTTAACCTTTTTAATCTGCGGTGCTTTTTTAGGCTGTTCTTTTTTTCTCGCCGCCGATTCGTCGAATCTTGACAAATCGTACGCCAGATTTGTTCTCGCCATATTTACCAATCCTTTCGTGATCCTTTGATTTGCACATTTACCGCTTACAGCTTTTTAATTATCCTCAGCTTCGCGCTCTGACTTCTTTTATTTATCCTGAGTTCTTCCTCAGACGGTAAAATCGGTTTTTTGTTTATAAGCTCTCCCTTTGGCTTGTTTCCGCAGACACAAACCGGAAATTCCGGCGGACAAACACATCCGGTGCACCAGCTTTTAAACCTGTGCTTAACAAACCTGTCCTCTATCGAATGAAAGGTTATAACAACAAGCCTTCCGCCGCTTTTAAGCGCGCCGAATGCGTTTTCAAGTCCCTCTGACAAAAAGTCGAGTTCGTGATTGACTTCCATCCTGAGCGCTTGAAACGTGCGCTTGCAGGGATTTTTATCGCGGCGCGCCGATGCAGGCATCGAACGCTTTATTATCTGCTCAAGCTCAAGCGTTGTTTGAATTTCTTTATCTTCACGGTATTTTACGATATTTCGCGCAATGCTTCCTGCGTATTTTTCATCTGCAAACTCTCTTAATATCCGCGCTATCTCCTGTTGGTCATAGGTATTTACCACATCCTTGGCGGATATCCCCAATTTGCTCATCCGCATGTCGAGCGGAGCATCGGCTTTATATGAAAATCCACGTTTTGCGTTGTCAAGCTGAAAGGATGAAACGCCCAAATCGAGCAGAACTCCGTCTATTCCTTCTGAAACTCCCTCATTTTGTAAAACCGACGGTATTTCGGAATAATTTGAATGTATGACCTTTGCGCATTTATAATCCGCAAGCCTCTCGGAAGCAACCGCGACCGCATCCGGATCCCTGTCGAGCGCTATCAGCCTGCCTGTTGTAAGCCGTTTTACGATTTGAAGCGAATGACCCGCTCCGCCCGCGGTACCGTCGATATATATACCCTCGGGATCGATGTTTAATCCGTTTATGCACTCTTGCAGCATAACTGAATAATGACTGAATTCCAAAGCTTGTCCTCCTTATTATCAGAAGCCAAGCTCGTTCATCGCTTTGGCAATATCGTCGGCGTCCATAGAGCCTTCGAACTCCGCCCATTTGTCTTTATCCCATATCTCCGCGTGGTTCCCGACACCCACAACGACGACGTCTTTATCTATATCGGCATAGCCGCGCAGATTTGCAGGAATAAGTATCCTTCCCTGCTTGTCCGCTTCGACTCTTCCCGCCTTTGCAAACATAAATCTTAAAAGCTTGATTCCCTTTGAAAACGGCTGTGCGACAAGTTTTTCAGAAAGCTTATCCCACTCGGCAAGCGAATAAACATAAAGGCAGTTGTCAAGTCCTCTGGTGACGACGAAAGTACCGCCGAGTTCTTCTCTCAAACGCGCGGGGAAAATCATTCTGCCCTTTGCGTCGAGCGTATGCGAATACTCGCCCATCAGCATATTTCCCCACTCCTTTCGTTCAATCGGGAATTTCGTGGAATAATCCACCACTTAATGCCACTTTTCACCACTTAGGTTTATTATAAACTCTTGTATCCAAAAAATCAAGCACTTTTCAGGATTTTTATAGTCTTTTTATTTGTTACATTTTTCCAAAATATCTTTGAATTTTTTTACACCGAATAAAGCAAAAAGCCGAACGGCTTTTACCGTTCGGCTTTTTAAACATTCATTTAAATTGTGAAAAACCGCTTCAGGCACTGAATTTCAACAGACTGCGGTGTTCCCGGCGCCTCCGTTCCATATAACGGCGCGATCACTTAACCACAGACGATTTTCTGAGCGACTGGCGGGTGGTTTTGATATCCGCAACATCTTTTAAAAGCTGTTCTTCTGTAGTCTTAAGCATTTCGTTTACATACTCGTTTGTGGCGCGCTTAAGCTCGCGCGACTGCAACTGCGCCTGCGCTATCATGTCGTTCGCTTTTGCCTGTGCGTCTTTAACTATCTGCGATTCGTTTACCAGCTGCTTTGCACGCTCCTGACCGCGCCTTACTATACCTTCGGCTTCCTCGCGCGCATCCTCTATGATTTGCTTTCTGTCAAGCACTATCATCTTTGCCTGCTTGACTTCGGTGGGCATGTTCATTTTAACGTCGCCTATCAAGTCCAGAAGTTGTTCGCCGTCTATAACACAGCGTCCGCCCGAAAGCGGGAGCTTGGTGGCGTTTTCAATCATGTCCTCCATAATGTCCAGAATATCGCCGATGTTTGCGTTCATAATATTTACTCCTTTCTGAAACGTTTCAGAATATCATCCAAAATCGATTCGGGAACAAATCCCGAAATATCACCGCCGAACGAAGCCGCCTGACGCACTACGCTCGAACTGAGAAACGTATAATCGCTGTCCGCGGTCAAAAATACCGTCTGAGCGCCCGGATACAGCTTTTTGTTCACCAACGCCATTTGGAATTCATATTCAAAATCCGAAACAGCTCTGAGCCCTTTTACAATGGCGTCAACACGATTTTTTCTAAGATAATCCGCGAGCAGTCCGTCAAACTCTTCCACACGAACGTTTT
Source organism: uncultured Oscillospiraceae bacterium (assembly GCA_964536085.1). Taxonomy (GTDB): domain Bacteria; phylum Bacillota; class Clostridia; order Oscillospirales; family Ruminococcaceae; genus CAZHWR01. The sequence goes on along the minus strand of CAZHWR010000001.1, from coordinate 139,151 downwards.
CAATACCGCTTGTGGATTTTTTTATCATATCAACGCGTTCTTTCAAGGAGAATACCGTTGATTTTTCCCAATTGACAGCCGCTAAAACGATGACCTCGTCAAAAAGCTCCGCCGCGCGCTTAATAATATCAACATGCCCGTTTGTTATCGGATCAAAACTTCCCGGACAAACCGCTCTTTTCATTATATAACCTTCCTCCCGCGCGATAAGCAACAGTACTTTTTAAACTTATCACACCTTTTTGCCGCCGTCAAGACTGCGCTTCTTGCTTTTTATAAACCGATACCATAGTTTTTGAATGCTTGTAATCCCGGGTCTTGACAAATTCCCCGGCTGATTCGGGAACGTTCTCTCCCTTTTCATATTCGCACACAATTATCCCGTCGTCGCTCATCTTTTCTGCAAGCTCATAAATCACCGCGCTTATCAGTCCGTTGTTGTAAGGCGGATCCAAAAAAGCTATGTCAAACGTGTCTTTAGTCGAGCGCACAAACGAGCATGCGTCCATAGCGACTACGCGACTGTTTTGAATGAGCCCCGCCGATTTGATATTTTCCTTTATTACCTCCTGCGCCGCCTTGCTCTGATCCACAAAAACGGCGAGCTTTGCTCCGCGGCTCAAGGCCTCTATTCCCATCTGCCCCGAGCCTGCGAACAAATCGAGAAACCGAGCGTTCGGAAGTGAAAAATGCAAAACCGAAAAAATTGCTTCCTTTACCTTCTCAGTGGTCGGGCGAACGGCAATCCCATCCAACGTTTTAAGCCTTCTCCCCCTTGCCGACCCTGTTATAACTCTCATACTCGCAGACATTCCTTTCTTAAATTACCGATAGATCGGCGCCGTCAATAATCAAACGCTGTCTTTCTGATACCGTTCATATAAACGCTCATAACGATACCGATGGATATATACATCGTCACAACCGATGTTCCTCCGTAGCTTACGAAAGGAAGCGTTACACCGATTACAGGCATAACGCACAGCACCATGCCGATATTAATCACCGATTGGATTATAAACATTGAAAATACGCCCACGCATATAAGTGTACCGAGCGAATCATTGGATTTTTTTCCGGTCATGAGAATTTTCACACAGAGCAAAACAAGCAGAAATGTCACCGCCAAACAACCTACAAGCCCAAGTGTTTGGCCGACATAAGAAAAGATAAAATCATTATATACCTCAGGAATAGTGTCCATAATATCGGTGCTGAACAAGCCCTTGCCCAGTATTCCGCCCGAGCCAAGACCGATTTTACCCTGAACCTGCTGAAATCCGGTATCCATAGCGTCCAGCTCGGGATTGAAGGCAATTCTTATGCGGTTTTTGTGATACTCCGACAAAAAGAAAACGTAAAACACCGTGCCCAAAACGCCGAGCGAGCCAAAGCCGATTACGATATACTTCCACGAAAGCCCTCCGACGAACAGCATAAACACAAAAATACCAAGAAAAATCAACGCAGAGCCATAGTCCCCCTGAAGCATAATAAGCAAAACGGGAACCGCTCCGTGGGCGCACACCAAAGCCAAATTCCGAATCCTGTTTAAATCCTTTCCGAGCCGCGAAATATGCATTGCCAGCGTAAAAATAAAAGCAAGCTTTAAAACCTCGCTTGGCTGAAAATATGTTATTCCGAGATCCAGCCACGCCCTGTCGTCTGACCCTTCGCGCAAAACTCCGAGAGGCGTAAAAGTGAGTAGCACAAGCACCACCGATACCGGAACAAAAATCTTCCACATGGCGGCGATAGTGTGATAATCGATTTTTGAGAGCAGCACAGCTAATATTATTCCCAAAAAGGTCGCGGCTATCTGGACATAAAAAATCTTATACGACGACACAAGCTCGTTACAGCATATCGAATACAAAAGCGTTATGCCGGTTCCCGAAAGCAGAACGCAAAAAAACCATAAAAGCTTGTCCGTACTTTTTATATATTCCAAAACAGCTCCAAATGCTTTTTTCATCACTTTCCCCCAATTTATACAAAAACACACCGTATAAGCCACAGCTTATAAATCCTGTGCCGATTATATACTGTATATTATAATATTTTACGCGCTTTATTGCAAGTATATGGTTTAAATGCTGTTTTTTGACATTTAGCGTTTTATTTTTGAATTGAATATGTTATAATGAACGTGTACAACAAATTATTCTGCCCATCGGGCAAAGCACAGCGTAAAACCAAAAATTTTACGCGCGCAATTACGGCATATGCCCTCCTCATGTGCACGGCTTTGCCGTATAGTCTGCAACGCAAAATCCGAATCCACGGTATGCAGTCTATAGTCACATTTCTATTTTGATTCCGGCGCAGAATTTTAATCAAAAAGGAGTTTTATCATGCTCACAGATATTGAAATCGCTCAAAATGCAAAAATGCTTTCCATAGCTGAAATAGCCGCAAATCTTGGAATCCCCGAAGACGAAATTGAAGCCTACGGCAAATACAAGGCAAAGCTTTCGGAAAACCTGTATAAAAGCCTTGAAACCAAGCCGGACGGCAAACTGATATTAGTCACGGCGATAAATCCCACACCCGCGGGCGAGGGCAAAACCACCGTAAGCGTAGGGCTTTCACAGGCGATGAACAAAATCGGCAAAAAGGTGGTAACAGCGCTTCGCGAACCGTCATTGGGACCCGTTTTCGGAATAAAAGGCGGCGCTGCCGGCGGAGGATACTCGCAGGTTGTCCCAATGGACGACATTAACCTCCACTTTACCGGAGATATGCACGCTATCACCGCGGCGAACAATCTTCTGTGCGCCATGATCGACAATCATCTGCAACAGGGTAACGCGCTTGATATTGACCCCAGAAGGATACTTTTCAAGCGCTGCATGGATATGAACGACCGCGCCTTGCGGTATATAAACATAGGACTCGGCGGAAAGGCCAACGGAATCCCGCGTGAGGACGGTTTTATGATAACCGTCGCAAGCGAAATCATGGCGATACTGTGCCTCGCCGAAAATCTTACCGATTTGAAAAAGCGGCTGGGTAACATTCTGTGCGGCTACACATTTTCCGGCGAGCCCGTCTATTGCAAGGACTTAAACGCTCAGGGCGCGATGACCGTGCTTTTGAAAGATGCGATAAAGCCGAATTTAGTGCAAACACTCGAAAACACGCCTGTTATCATGCACGGCGGTCCGTTTGCGAACATCGCTCACGGGTGCAATTCGGTGCGCGCCACAAAGCTGGCGCTCAAGCTCGGCGACTACGCCGTGACCGAGGCGGGCTTCGGCTCTGACTTGGGCGCGGAAAAATTCTTTGACATAAAATGCAGATACGCCGGACTTAAACCAACGTGCGTGGTTTTGGTCGCGACTGCACGCGCTTTAAAATACAACGGCGGCGTCGCAAGGGCGCAGCTGACTGAGGAAAACGTTGAAGCTCTGAAAAAAGGCGCGGAAAATCTGGGCGCGCATATCGACAACATGAAAAAATACGGGCTTCCCGTGGTCGTTGCCATAAATAAATTTTACACGGACACCGAAGCGGAAATCGACGCGATAAAGGCTTACTGCGCTGAAAAAGGCACCGAAGCGCACACAGCCGATATATTCGCGCGCGGAGGCGACGGAGGCACAGAGCTTGCCGAAGCGGTCTGTAAAATCTGCGACAGCGAGACCGAAAACAAATTCGCTCCTCTTTACGACCTGCCGCTTTCAATTGAAGAAAAAATCGAATCGATAGCCAAAAACATATACCGCGCCGGAAACGTGACGTTCACAGCAAAGGCGAAAAAGGAAATAGAGCAGATAAATTTGCTCGGTCAGGCAAGCCTGCCTGTATGTATTGCAAAAACTCAGTACTCCCTATCGGACGACCCTTCACTCCTCGGAGCGCCGAGCGGCTTTACCATAACCGTGCGCGACGTTAAGCTTTCCGCAGGCGCGGGCTTCATTGTGGCGCTCACAGGCGACATAATGACAATGCCCGGGCTTCCAAAAGCTCCCGCCGCCTTGAATATGGATATTTCCGACGACGGCGTGATAACAGGACTGTTTTGATATGAAAGAATTTATAACCCACTCCACCGAAGAAACCGAAAACACCGCGTCAAAGCTTGCAGGCATGCTGAAGCCGGGTGACGTTATCGCCATGCGCGGCGAAATGGGCGCGGGAAAAACCGCGTTTGTGCGCGGGCTGGCCCGCGGCATGCAGGTCAGCGGTGAGGTCGCAAGCCCCACATATTCTATTATTAACGAATATCCCGGTAATTTTCCTCTTTTTCATTTCGACATGTACCGCATATCCGACGCGGACGAGCTTTACACAACAGGATTCTTCGATTATTTGCAATCAGGAGGAGTTTGTGTTGTTGAGTGGAGCGAAAACATAGGCTGGGCATTGCCCGAAAACACAATCATTGTTGAAATTGAAAAGCTGTCTGAATCGGACAGAAGGATTACCGTAAAGGCAGATGAAAAATTTTGAAAATACTCGCGATAGATACATCAGCGGTCGCATCGTCCGCCGCAGTTTTTGAGAACGGTCAGTGCGTGTCGGAAGTGTTTGCAAATGTCAAGCTCACCCATTCGCAAACACTTTTACCGATGTGCGACTGCGCGCTGAAATCCGCGGCGCTTACTCTAAACGATATCGGTGCATTTGCGGTATCCGGCGGTCCCGGGTCGTTCACGGGATTAAGAATCGGCATAGCCGCGATAAAAGGGATGGCGGCGCCCGAGGGCAAGCCCTGCTGCAACGTGTCGTCACTTGAAGCATTGGCGTACAATCTGTGCGGAATAGACGGCATAATCTGCTCCGTTATGGACGCTCGCTGCAATCAGTTTTACACGGGGCTGTTTAAAAGCGAAAACGGCAAAATCGAGCGCATGACCGAAGACCGCGCCATAGCGGCGGATGAGCTTTACTCCGAGCTTGAAAAAATCGAAAAAAGCATTTTCCTTGTGGGCGACGGCGCTGAGCTTTGCCTTTCTGGCGCAGATGAAAAGCTTCGAAACAGACTTATTCTATCGCCCGGGCACCTGCGGTACGCGCGCGCAAACAGCGTTGCGCTTGCTGCATTCAACCATAAAGAGGACTTTAAAGACTGCTCGGAGCTGATACCTAAATATCTGCGGCTGCCGCAGGCTCAAAGAGAATTGTTAAAAAGAAAAAAGGAGAAAAACAAATGTTAGCAATCGGTTGTGACCACGGCGGATTTGAGCTTATGCAATCCGTCAAAAAGCATCTCAAAGAATCGGGAATCGAATATGAAGACTTCGGCACAAAAACCGGAGATCCCGTCGATTATCCCGACATTGCAAAAACCGTATGCAAAGCGGTAACGAGCGGCAAATGCGACAAGGCGCTGCTGTTCTGCGGAACCGGAATCGGAATTTCCATGGCCGCCAACAAGGTCGACGGAATCCGCGCAGCCTGCTGTTCCGACTATTTCAGTGCGAAATTCACCCGACTGCACAATGACGCAAACGTACTTTGCATGGGCGGGCGCGTTGTAGGCACGGGACTTGCCTGCGAGCTCGTAGATGTGTTTTTATCCACCGAATTTGAGGGCGGACGTCATCAGCGAAGAATAGACAAAATAACTGATTTAGAGCAAAACCAATAGATTCCGAGCTTTACCGCCGCACGGCGGAAAAATAAAACGGAGGTAGTAAAAATGGCTAAACCCTTTATCATGGAGCACCCGCTGGTGCAGCACAAAATATCCCATCTGCGCGACATTAACACAGGCGCTAAGGAGTTCAGGGAGCTTGTCAGTGAAATCGCAGCGCTTATGTGCTACGAAGCGACAAGAGATCTGCCTTTAAAAGAAGTAGAAATTCAAACGCCCGTTTCACTCGCCAAAACCAAGGTGATCGCAGGCAGAAAACTCGCCTTTGTTCCGATTTTAAGAGCAGGACTTGGCATGATGGACGGCGTTTTAACGCTTGTTCCAACGGCGAAGGTCGGTCACATCGGGCTCTATCGCGACCCCGAAACAAAGCTCCCGATTGAATACTACTGCAAGCTCCCGAACGACATTACCTTGCGCGAGGTCATTGTAGTCGACCCGATGCTCGCAACGGGAGGAAGCGCTGTTGACGCAATTGACCTTTTGAAAAAGCGCGGCGTTACTAATATAAAATTCATGTGCATTATCGCCGCCCCCGAAGGCATCAAAGCCCTGAGCGATGCTCATCCCGACGTTCAGATTTACGCGGGCGCGCTGGACGAAAAGCTTGACGAACACTGCTACATAGTCCCCGGTCTAGGCGACGCGGGCGACAGAATATTCGGCACAAAATAGAGTTTCGATATTATTAAAGTACAGCCATATGCAATTAAAAACCAAGCCCCTGTCCCGGTAAAGCCGCCGAGGCAGGGGCTTGTGTCATCTTTATCAATCGGCGAATATCACCGTACCCGACTTTCTCATCAGAGCCGCGGATTCACCGTCGGGATACCCCAAAGCCGCCGAACCGCATACAACAAAATCGCCCTCCAGTCCGAGTTGTTCAAGAAAATCCCTGATTTCTCTTTTATTTCCGAGCGTTTTGAGCTGATTTATATAACAGCTTCCCACGCCGAGCGAATTTGCCGCGAGGAACATATTTTCAAGCGCGCACGCACAGTCGGCAAGCGCATTGCCGTTGCACGCGTCGTTGACGGCAACTACCAGCACGGGAGCGCCGTAAAAAAAGCAATATTTCTCTTTTTCAGCATTGCGAATCAGCCCGAAAAGCTGCGCATATTCATCTGAACCCTTTTTAATATCCAACAGCGCCGATTTAACAAGCTCGTTCAGCCTGTTAAGAGTGTTTTGATTTTTTATCACCAAAAAACGCCACGACTGCCTGTTATGCCCGCTCGGAGCAAACCGTGCGGCAGTCAGGATATCCTCTAAAATTTCGTCAGGCAAGCTTTCCTGCTTAAATTTGCGCGTACTGCGCCTGGTCAGTATATTGTCCAAAACCTCGTTTTTATTATTCATCATTAACACTCCTTTTGTTAAACACGCCATAATGCCCGTTATTGTAGACTTAATCTAAATAAGGAGAAAACGGTTTTGCCGAACAAAATTATTCTTATATTTTGTCAAAAATCTTGAAATACGGCAGTTTTCTGCGATTTTTAACTTTATTTAAGAAAAATTTATGCTGTGCAAAACTGCTTCGCACCTGAAAGCGAGAAATCTTTTTGTATAAAAACGACTGAAAGCCGCAGATATGCCGGCGCATTTCAAGGCTTTTAGCCGCTTTTAGGCGGGAAAAGAGCCGTTTTCAGGCGTTTTATTCCTATTTAGGTTAAGTCTATATCATATAAAAACAAAAAGCGGAAATCTTCCCGCTTTTTATCGTCTTACATATTTCCAAGCATCGCCGCGCCGATTATTCCGGCGTCGTTTCCGAGAGTCGCCGCAACGACCTGCGTCTGTTTTTTGCCGAAACGCGCGTAATTTTCAGCCTGCAAAGCCGCCTTAATCGGACCGAGAAGATTTTCTCCCTCTTTGCTGACTCCCCCGCCGATACAAAGAATGTCCGGCTGGAATATATTTACAATGTTCACAACGCCTGTGGCAAGATAGCTCAAATAAAGCTCTACTACCTCTTTGCCTGCGCTGTCGTCCGCACGCATAGCGTCGAATGCGGTAAGACCGTTGACCTTGTTTATATCGCCGTCGCAAATCTCCCACATCACAGTGTCCTTTGTCTGATTCATCTTTTCCTTTGTGAACGCTATAAGAGCCGTCGCACTGCAATACGCTTCAAAACAGCCGTCTCGTCCGCAGGTGCAGTGTCTGCCGTCTTTTACGATAACGTGATGACCGATCTCTGCTCCGGCAAAGTTCGAGCCGGAATAAACCTTACCGTCTACAATAATTCCCGAGCCAACGCCCGTTCCGAGCGTTATCGCAACGGCGTTGTTCGCGCCCTTCGCCGCACCCGCGACAAATTCACCGTATGCAGCGGCGTTTGCGTCGTTGTCCATATACAGCTTTTTGCCGAGCTTTTTACCGAGCATATCGTCCATCGGAACATCGTAAAAATCCAAATTATTGGCATAAACTATCATTCCCGTGTCTTTGTCAACCGTACCGGGACAGCCCAGTCCGACCCACTCGATATCGTCCATAATAAGTCCTGCTTCGGCAACCGCCTGTTCTACAACCTTTGCCATATCGTCGACAATCTCCTGAGCAGGGCGGGGAAGCTTGGTCTTTGTTCTGGCTTTGTTGAGTATGCGGCAGTTCTCATCAACAACTCCCGCTACGATATTTGTTCCGCCAAGGTCTATTCCGACATAGTATTTCATTTGTTATATTCATCCTTTCATATGTGGTAAAAGTCAAAAGGTAAGATGTAAAAAGCGAAAAACAAATGAATATTGCTCAACGCGCCCTTTGCCATCTTGCGCTTCATCGCTTACCACTGTAAGTACATTCAGCCTTAAACAGTTGTATAGACCAAGTCCGCGGCTCCTTCAAGCGTTATATCGCCGAAGCAAGCGGGCAAAAACACACTTTCACCCTTGCCTATCTCCACACTGCCGTTTTCGCTTTTAAGAGTTACGTTTCCATTAATGCAAAGAATAGACGCAAACGATTTGTTATCGACAGTCAAATCTGCACTTGAAGAAATGCCCAGCGAATGAACGGTGAAATACTCACAGCTCGAAAGCAGTGTTTTAACATATCCGCCGCATTGCTCGGGCGCGCCCTGCGGCTTGCAGTCGCGCGTGGGAGGCGCCAAACGCGTAACGTCCACCGCCTTGTCAACATGAAGCTCTCTGGGCTTGCCGTCGGCTCCTACCCGTCCGTAATCGTAAATTCTGTATGTAGTATTGGAATTTTGCTGAATTTCGGCAATCAGTATACCCTTGCCGATTCCATGGAGCGTTCCCGCCTCGATAAAAAAAACGTCGCCCTTTTTGACAGGAACGGAATTTACGACATCAAGCAGAGTGTTGTCCGCTATGCGCTGTTTAAATTCCTCCTTGCTTATTTCTTTTTTTAAGCCGTAAAGCAAGCTTGCGCTTTCGTCGCAGTCAACGACATACCACATCTCGGTTTTACCGTATTCGCCCTCTACTCTGAGCGCATACTCATTTTCAGGGTGTACCTGCACGGAAAGGTTGTCTTTAGCATCGATAAGCTTTATCAGTATCGGAAAGTTTTCAAACGCCTCGCAGTCACTTCCAAGGACCTTTTTGCCCTGCTTTTCGATATACTCCGCGAGCGTCATGCCGGCAAATTCTCCGTTTGCAATCACCGAATCGCCGTCCGGATGGCAGGAAAGCTCCCAGCTCTCGGCAACCTTTTCAAGCTCGCTCTGTTTTCCGAAATCGGTTTTTAATCTTGTTCCGCCCCAAATATAATCTTTTAAAGCGGCGGTCAGCTTTAATGGATACATATTTATAAACCATTCCTTTCACTATGGTATTATCCTTCAATCTGAATTACTGCCATTATAGTATACCAAATATTGCATTTCACTGCAATATATAATCGTTTTTAACACTAAAAAATCCGCCCGCCGAAAACAGGAACAATCAGAAAACGGCGGCGACGCCGTATGAAACCAACGTTATAACGACTCCTGCTATCAACACTCCCAAAAATATCGACGGCACCGCCTGCTTAAGCCTCATTCCCAAAAACGAAGCGGCAACGGCGCCCGTCCACGCGCCGGTTCCGGGAAGCGGTATTGCCACCAACAGGCACAATCCGATGACTTCATACTTTGCGACCTTATCTGCGTTTTTTAAAACGCGCCGTTCGTATTTATCCACAATTTTTTCAAGCGGCTTCACCTTCTTTAAAAGCCTGAGTATTTTTCTGCCGAGAAGAATAACAAACGGAACCGGGAGCATATTTCCCACAACCGAGATCAAAAACACCCAGTACCACGGCATACCCAATCCCGCTCCTATCGGAATAGCCCCTCTAAGCTCCACTATCGGAATCATAGAGACAATAAACAGCGCCGCTTCTTTCCCTGCACCCATGAAATAATCTATAATATTCAAAGCAATGCCCTCCGAAACCTGTCTTTATATAATCAAGTGTAAAATCAACGCCGCCAAATAATAGAATAATATAAATAATACTAAAATCAATACTTTTATGCAACATTTTACAATTCAACCGGTTCAAAGTCGATTCTGCCGCTGTTCACGTCCGCCTTGACGCACTTTACCCTGACCCTGTCGCCCACGGCTATTTTTCTTCCTGTGGAATTTATCAGGCTTACAGCGCCGTCGTACTGAAACCCGGAATCCCCGAGACTCGATATACTCACAAGCCCCTCGACCGAATTATCAAGCTCAGCAAAAAAGCCGAACAATGTGGCTGACGATACCGTCGCCGAAAACTCGTCTCCGATGAACTTTTGCATATACTCCGCTTTATAGCAGTCCTCGCAGTCGCGCTCCAGCTTTACCGCGCGGATCTCCGCGTTTGTGGACTGATTGGCTGACAACGCCGCGAATCCCGAATATTTTTTGCCGATCTTTTCGCTGTTTTTCAACGTTAAAAACTCGCTCATTATCCTGTGAATTGCTAAATCGGGATAGCGCCTTATAGGCGAGGTAAAATGAGCGTAATCATCAAGCGCCAAGCCGTAATGCCCCGAAATCTCGCTTGAATATTTTGCTTTTGCCATGCTTCGCACAATGAGCCTGTTTACCGCAGGAAAGGCGGGCATATCCGCACAGCTTTTTAATATATTGCTAAGCTCCTTTGGATTTTTTCCGTCCTTAAGCGCATTGACCTGAATCCCCATCGCGCGGAGTATAACTTTCAGCGATTCAATTTTGTCTTCAGGCGGGTCTTCATGCACGCGGTTAACAAACGGCAAGCTGTTTTTTCGGGCGAAAACAGCCGCGCAGTTGTTTGCCGCAAGCATAAATTCCTCGATTATCATTTCGGACTTTCCGCGCTTTCTCGGTACAACGTCCACTGCGACGCCGTTTTCGGTTATTATCCTGCTCTCCGTCGTTTCAATGTCGGGCGCGCCGCGTTTACGGCGGTTTTTGATTAACTTGTCGGTCAGCTCGTCCATCAAAAAGATATCGTCGTAAAGCTCAGAATATTTTTGCTTTATTTCTTCTTTCTCATCATGCGCTAGTATGGAATTAATTTCCGAATAAACGCCCTTTACGCGCGATTTTATAATGCTCTTAACAAACTTAAAATCCGTGATTTGAGCATTTTTGTCAAGCGTTATCACGGCGGAAAACGCAAGCCTTTCCTCATTTGGATTAAGCGAGCAGATTCCGTTTGAAAGCTCTTTCGGCAACATCGGGATAACGCGGTCTGCAAAATATATGCTTGTACCTCGCTCAAACGCTTCCCTATCAAGCGGGCTGTTTTCCTTGACATAATGCGATACATCCGCTATATGAACGCCCAGAATGTAATCTTCACCTGATTTTTCAATTGAAACCGCGTCGTCAAGATCCTTGCTTTCAGAACTGTCGATAGTGAAAATGCGCTTGTCTGTAAAATCAGCGCGGTTTTCCCTGTCGCCTTGGGTGGTCCCGGCATTTTGAATCGCCCTCGCCTGCTTAACGCACCCGTCTGGGAACTCTTCCGTTATTCCGTTTGCTTTTAAATACGCGTCCGCACATGCAGACGCACGGGAAGCCGTTCCGAAGCCGGCTATAACCCGGGCGATATGCTCTTTATGCGAATGCCCGCGGGACGCTATTTTTGCGACTACCTTATCACCCGCCTTGTATCCGAGGCTTTTTTTGTCAAGCTTTATGGCAAATCCGCATATTTTATCGGGCAGAATACATTTTTCGGAATTTTCTTTAATAACCACGCCGGAAAACGCTTCGTCAGACTGTTTTACGACAGCCAGGATCCGCGCCTCGGCGCCCTTGGACGATGAATATTCTTTAATCAGTACCTCGTCCCCGGGCATCGCACCCATCAGATATTTTCCCGCCACAAAAAGCTCGGATTCGTCCGAAGCCTTTTTTACAAATCCGAAGGTTTTGTTAAGGCTGACCACCACGGCGCGTTCGCCGCCGAGGTTTTCGGGCGCATACCATCTGCGCCTGTATTCAGATATATCCCCGCTGCGGCACAAGCTCTCAAGCTTTTTAAAAAGCTTGCCTTTTTCACTTTTGCTGACTCTGCAAATTTCAAAAAGCTCGTTCGCCGAAACACCCCGTTTACCGGATTTTTTAACCACAGCCTTTAAAAATTCAACGCTGTCTTTATTGCGTTGCCCTTTTATTACCGACCGTCTTTTATTTTTCTGCGCGCTGCGCTTTGAATAGCTTTTGTTTTTCTTATTTTTCATAAACACACTCTTTTTAATATAAAGCATGGCTGAATCCCAACATGGATAAAAATACATCCAACAATAAAATTCAGACAAATCCCTACAAAACTATTATAAACAAATAAAGTCCCGCTAAAAATAAAGCGGGACTGAAATTCAAAAAATATTAAAGGAACGAATCCACAATATTTACCGCAAGAGCAATAACAAAAAAGATCACAGCTAAAATTTTTGTTATCCTTGCCAAAGCCGCATCTTTAGTTCTTCCGCGGTTTTTGCCGAGATATGAGTCTGAGCTTCCGCCCGAAATAGCTCCCGACATTCCTGTTTGCCTGCTTTCCTGCATTGCTATGACAATGAGCAGCAAAACGCTTGTTATAATCATCAGCGCCGCGCTCACAATATTGATAATATCCGACATAATATTTCATCCTCCGTATTAAATAGCTTTTAGTATGATACCACACTCTTTTAAAAAATGCAAGCATTATTTTTAAGGAATAATATTCCTTGACTAATTATCAAAACCAATCGCATAATAATACTGCATTAAGGTTCATTAAAATATAAAAAGCTTAAAATCAAGCGCTTACGTTTGCTTTGAGCCGCTTAATGCACATGCCGCCGAAATATCGGCGGCTGTTTATTTATCAGAGCGTAAGCTGCTCACCGATATCCTCGCTTCGCACTATCGCTCCCGCCGCGGGAAGATTTTTCGCTCTGTATCTGTGCGGGTTTGAAAGCATTCCCTCTCTGTACGCCTCCGCAGCTTCAACGATCGCGTTTTTTCTGAGCGTCATGACCGCTACGCCCTGCGTACTCTTTGTAGCTTTAAGGCTCAGCATTGCCGAATTAAAAAGCAGCTTTCTCTGCGAGGACGATGTGATTACATACTCCCGCTCTTCGGAATCGGAAAACATCGCGACAAGCTGTGATTTATCCGAATAAGCGTTGGCAAGTCTTTTGCGGTTGGTTTTAGTCTGATAAGCGCTAAGAGGAACCTTTGCCGCCTTACCGTTTAAGAACACAAACAAAACATAGCCAGAGTAATCATTTGTATTTATCATTCCGACCACCTGCTCGTTTTCATCAAAAGAAAGTTTAACAGGTATAAAATCACCCAAAAGGCTGACCTTTGTGTCGTCAAAATCGCGCGCGCGGCATTTGTAAACCTGATGCTTATCTGTAAAGAACAAAAGCTCGGAATTGTTGTTGGTCTCGATGTGATAAGCTATTTCGTCCCCCTGCTTGAGCTTGTGCTCGCCGCTCATTCTAAGCGACTGCGGAGTGACCTTTTTGAAATATCCGTCCTTTGTCAGGAAAATATGCACCGGATAATCGGGTATTTCCTCTTCTTCATCCGAAGCCTCGGTCTCGTCGACGTATAATATAAGCGTTTTTCTCGGCTTTGAATATTTTTTAGCTATCTCACGAAGCTCCTCTACGATTATGCCCTTTATCCTTCTGCTGCTCGAAAGAATATCCTCCATCTGGGCAATGTCTTTTTTAAGCTGTTCTATTTCCTGCGTGCGTTTTAAAATATATTCGCGGTTTAAATGCCTCAGCTTTATCTCAGCGACATATTCCGCCTGGATTTTGTCTATCCCGAAGCCTATCATCAAATTAGGAACTACCTCGGCTTCTTCTTCGGTCTCACGCACAATTTTTACCGCTTTATCGATATCCAGCAGAATTTTTGAAAGTCCGTTTAACAAATGAAGCTTTTCTTTTTTCTTTTTCAGATCGAAGTTTGTGCGGCGGCGTATGCACTCGGCTCTGAACGCCGTCCATTCCTCGATTATCCCGCGAACTCCCATCACCTTCGGCATACCGCCTATGAGTATGTTGAAATTTGCGGAATAGCTGTCCTGAAGCGGAGTCAAACGGAAAAGCTTGTTCATCAGCTTTTCCGGGTCTATCCCGCGCTTTAAATCGAGCGTCAGCTTAAGCCCGGACAGATCCGTTTCGTCGCGCATATCGGAAATCTCGCGGATTTTTCCCTGCTTTATAAGGTCGACAATCTTATCCATAATAGCTTCCACCGTGGTTGTCGGAGGAATTTCCGTTATGTCTATGCAGTTATTGGATTTATCATAGACGTACTTCGCCCTTATCTTAACGCTTCCGCGACCTGTTTCATAAATCTTTTTAAGCTCCGCTTCGTTATATATCAAATATCCGCCGCCCGGAAAATCCGGTCCCTTTAACGTTTCAGATATATCGTGCCCGGGGTCTTTGATAAGCGCGATGGTCGTATCGCAGATTTCCTGCAAATTAAACGAGCAGATAGAGCTTGCCATCGAAACCGCTATTCCCACATTTGAGTTGGTGAGTATAGTCGGGAAGGACGTCGGGAGCAGAACAGGCTCGGTCGTAGTATTGTCGTAATTCGGGATAAAATCAACCGTATCCTTGTCAATGTCCCTGAAAATTTCGTTGCATATCGGGTCGAGCCTGACCTCGGTATATCTTGACGCGGCAAACGCCATGTCGCGCGAATAAGCCTTTCCGAAATTTCCCTTGCTGTCCACAAACGGGTACAAAAGCGCTTCATAGCCGCGCGAAAGCCCCACCATCGTTTCATAAATTGCCATATCGCCGTGAGGATTAAGACGCATCGTGCTTCCCACAACATTTGCGGATTTAGTACGCGCTCCCGTTAAAAGCCCCATTTTATACATGGTGTACAACAGCTTCCTGTGCGACGGCTTAAAGCCGTCGATTTCAGGCAGAGCGCGCGAAATAATAACGCTCATGGCATACGGCATGAAATTTTCCCGCAGCGTATCGACTATCGGTTGATCAATTACCTGACCGCCTCCTTGGATATGAGCGCTGTCGGGAATATCGGTCGCTCTTGCAATTTCCTTTTTCTTTTTTGCCATCAATATTTCTCCTAACTAATATCCGCAAGGTCGAGATAATCTCCGCCGAACTCAGAAATATAATCCTTTCTGCCCTGCAAATTGTCGCCGAGCAGAAGGTCAAACATCCGAGAGGTCGCCTCGGCCTCAGCCGGAGATACCTTGATAAGCCTTCTGGTTTTGGGATTCATGGTCGTAATCCACATCATTTCCGGCTCGTTTTCACCGAGTCCCTTGGAGCGCTGTATCGTGCACTTTTTGCCGTCAATTTTTTGCATAACCTCCTGTTTTTCCTTCTCGGTGTATGCAAAATAGGTGTCGTCCTTCGTCGTTATCTCAAAAAGCGGAGATTCCGCAATATACACATATCCCCGCTCGATTAGCGTGGGGGTGAGTCTGTAAAGCATTGTAAGGATAAGAGTTCTTATGTGAAATCCGTCTACGTCCGCGTCGGTGCAGATGACTATTTTGTTCCAGCGCAGACCGTTTATATCAAACGATGACAAATCCTTGTTCGCCTTGCTTTGAACCTCTACTCCGCAGCCGAGGACTTTGATGATATCGGTTATAATGTCGTTTTTAAATATCTTATTGTACTCGGCTTTCAGGCAATTCAGTATCTTTCCCCGAACGGGTATTATGGCCTGAAACTCAGAATCACGTCCGAGCTTGCACGAGCCCAAAGCCGAATCTCCCTCCACGATATATATCTCGCGGCGGGATACGTCCTTTGTTCTGCAATCGACGAATTTCTGCACGCGGTTCGCAAGGTCTATGCTTCCGGCAAGCTTTTTTTTCATGTTCAGGCGGGTTTTTTCGGCGTTTTCGCGGCTGCGCTTGTTTATCATGACCTGCTCTGCGATTTTGACCGCCTCGTCGGGATTTTCAATAAAATACACCTCGAGTCGATGCTTTAAGAATTTGGTCATCGCCTCGTAGATGAACTTATTTGTTATCGCTTTTTTTGTCTGGTTTTCATAAGACGTTTGTGTTGAAAAGCTGGACGAAACCAAAATCAAACAGTCCTCAACATCCGCAAAAGTTATTTTGCCCTCGTTTTTCAGATATTTGTTTCCCTGCTTTAAATACGAGTCAATCTGCGACACAAACGCCTGACGGACAGCGCGTTCAGGCGAGCCGCCGTGCTCAAGAAAGCTTGAATTGTGATAATACTCCGCCTGCTTAACGCGGTTTGAAAACGTGAACGCCACCGACAGCTTCACCTTATATTCAGACTTGTCCTCGCGGTCCCGTCCGCGGTCCTCGTGCTCCCAATACTGGACCGAGGTCAAAGCGTTTTCGCCCGCTATTTCTTTAACGTAGTCGGTAATGCCGTCGGCATAGCAGAACTCTTTTGTTTCAAATCCTGAGCCGGTTTGAGTTTTAAGCTCGAATACCAGCCCCTTGTTGACGACCGCCTGCCGTTTTAAAACGTCCTCAAAATATTCAGAAGGGATATCAATGTCGGTAAAAACGTCCAAATCAGGCTTCCATTTTATCTTTGTTCCCGTCTGGCGCTTTTTACACGGTTCCTTTTTCATCCCGCCGACGTTTTCCCCGCGCTCGAAATGAAGATTATACTTGTTTTCGCCGTTGTTTATCTCAACGTCCATATATTCCGAAGCGTACTGCGTGGCGCACAGACCCAGCCCGTTGAGCCCGAGGGAAAACTCATAGCTTTCACCGTCATTGTTATTGTATTTTCCTCCTGCGTACATCTCGCAGAACAACAGCTCCCAGTTGTAGCGTTCTTCCTTTGAATTGTAATCAACGGGAATACCGCGCCCGAAATCCTCGACCTGAATCGAGCCGTCCTTGAATTTTGTAATTATTATCTTTTTTCCGAAGCCCTCCCGGGCTTCGTCGATAGCGTTTGATAAAATCTCGAACACCGAATGCTCGCAGCCCTCGATACCGTCCGAGCCGAAAATTACCGCGGGGCGCTTCCTGACGCGTTCTGCGCCCTTTAACGATATAATATCATCGTTTCCGTATTGAGCCTTGGTTTTCTTTGCCATTATTATAACCGTCCTTTCAGTAAAAGGAAAAGATTTCAATCAACAAAAGACAAAAGCGAAGCCTTTATCTTTTTTATTCTATATGTTGTGCTCAAAAAAGTCAAATGCACAAGTTATATTTTGCTGTACAAATCCGCATATACAAAAAGCCCATGGCTTTATAAAGCCATGGGCGCTCGATTATTTTACTCGGTTACGGTTATCCTGATTTCTTCGGTGACGCTCTTCATCAATTCTTCATCCGATTTATCCGCACAGGAAATGCAGAGCAATGTTAACGCCGCGCAGATAAAAATTGATACCAGCTTTTTCATATGTAATTCTCCTTCTATATTATGCTTTCCGTGCAAAGCTTTAAATTGAATTTTGCAATAATATAGCCGGCTTTTACAGCAACGCAAAATGAATTATATGTAACACTACTGTCGTCCACAGCGCTCGAAATAGTTTGTACTGTACTACTTAGAGCATGATTTGACGCAATATATGCATTTTTTGCTTGCAAGTGGTCACACCCGTCAGCAATCATTACAACCAAATTGCCATCATCGTCAATATATGCACCGGCATAATCACTCGCTATAAGACTATTGGAAGATAATTCATTTTTAATTATTTTATAATTTTTTAAACTCTTTTCTTGCTTTTGCATTACAGCGTCAATATCAATTCCACTAATTGACAAATTATTAATAATAAGACTATTTTCATTTGCCGACGCAAATGAAAATAACGAGATAACAACACATGCCGCTAAAAACAAAACAATTTCTTTTTATTCGTTACTGCTCCTTCAATATAAACCATCACACTGTTATTCTTTTATGCTATAAATTAAACATAATTATCGCCCGCTTTATAGTATTTGTATATATTAATTTTACTTTTTATAAATTTTTGTCAATGTAATTTATAGTAATGTAATAAATTGTTTCTAAATTGTAATCTTATACCTACGACGCTTTGAACTGACTTTGATATAAATCGGCGTAAAATCCTTTTTTTGCAAGAAGCTCGTCGTGAGTTCCCTGTTCGATGATATTTCCGTCGCGCATGACCAAAATAACATCCGCTTCCTTTATCGTTGAAAGGCGGTGTGCGACTATAAAGCTGGTTTTACCCTGCATCATCTTATTAAAAGCCTTTTGAATTTTAAGCTCCGTGCGGGTGTCGATAGAGCTTGTCGCCTCGTCAAGAATCAGCATCGACGGATTTTTCAGCATAACGCGCGCTATGCACAAAAGCTGCTTTTGCCCCTGAGAAATGCTTCCGCCGTCCTCGCCGATAACCGTGTCGTACCCGTCCGGCAGGCGTTTTATAAAGCTGTGCGCGTACGCCGCCTTTGCCGCGGCGATTATCTGCTCGTCGGTTGCGCCCGGAACTCCGTATGCGATATTTTCTTTAACGGTTCCCGAGAAAAGCCACGTGTCCTGAAGCACCATCCCGTAAAGCGAGCGCAGATTATCGCGCTTGATATTGCGTATGTCAACGCCGTTCACTGTGATTTTGCCGCGGTTTACATCGTAAAAACGCATTAAAAGATTTATAAGCGTCGTTTTTCCGCAGCCCGTGGGACCTACTATCGCTATTCTCTGACCCCTTTTTGTTTCAAGATTAAAATCAGTTATCAGCTTTTTGCTCTTTTTATATGAAAAATCCACGTGCTCCGCGGTCACGGCTCCGTTTGCATTTTCAATTGTAACCGCGTCTTTTGCGTCGGGAGCTTCGTCCGACTCGTCGATGATATCAAACACGCGCTTCGCGCTCGCAAACGCAGACTGAAGCTCGGTCACCACTCCAGAAATTTCATTAAACGGCTTTGTATATTGGTTTGCGTATGCCAAAAAGCAGGATATGCCTCCGATTGTGAGTCCTCCTGAAATCGCCGTAAGCGCTCCGACTATTCCAACCGCCGCGTAAACCATGTTGTTTACAAACCGCGTGCAGGGATTGGTAAGTGACGAGTAGAACTGAGCCTGAACTCCGATTTTGTAAAGTCTTGCGTTCACTTCCTCAAACTGCGACTGCGCCCGCCTTTCACCGGAATAAGCCTTTAAGACCGCCTGATTAGTCAGCATTTCCTCCGTGACTCCGCCGAGCTCTCCGCGCACCTTGGACTGCACCTTGAATTTATTGAACGTCATCTTCGCGATAAAAGAGGCGACAAAAAGGGATATCGGAGTCAGCACGATAACAAGCAGAGTTATATAAACGTTAATAGAAAGCATAAATAAAATCGTTCCCGCTATTGTAACAACGCCTGTAAAAAGCTGCGCAAATCCCTGCAAAAGTCCGTCGGACATCTGGTCAATATCAGCGACTACTCTCGCCATAATGTCACCGTGAGCGTTTGAATCGACGTATTTCAGCGGCAGCCTGTGAAGCTTTTCAAACGCATCCTTTCTGATGTCCCTCACCGTGCGGTGAGTGACAATATTGGTGCAAAGCGTCATAAGCCAGTTAAAAAGAGCCGATATCACAATAGAAACGGCGAGCGTTATCAATATCGGTATCATCCCCGGAAAATTTACGTTGCCCGGAGATATTATCAAATCCACCCCGTCTCCAATTAAAACGGGAATAAACAGCGACAGCGCAACGCTTATTATCGCGCTTATAAGCCCCAAAATCAAAAACAGCTTATATTTTCCGACATATATTGAAATCCGTTTTAAAACCCCATTGCTCATATGCTTATAACCATTCCTTATATAAATGTTCTATAGCTGCGAACTGCAAATCTCTTTATAAATCTCGCACGAAGCCATAAGCTCATCGTGCGTTCCTATTCCGACTGCACATCCGTCGTCCAAAACGATTATTTTATCCGAATACATAACCGAAGCGGCGCGTTGGGAAACGATGAACACCGTCATGCCCCGCGTCTTTTCCGCTATCGCTTTTCTCAGCTTTGCGTCAGTCGCAAAATCCAGCGCGGAGGCGGAATCATCCAGAATCAGAATTTTGGGATTTTTAACAAGCGCACGCGCTATTGTAAGCCTTTGCCTTTGTCCGCCGGAAAGGTTTTTACCGCCCTGCAAAACGGGAGTGTCCAGACCCTTTTCCGAACTCATAACAAAATCCTCCGCCTGAGCGACCGCGAGCGCCTCGGCAATCTGCTCGTCGCTTGCTTGGGAATTGCTCCAAAGCATGTTATCCCTTATCGTACCCGAAAAAAGCGACGCTTTTTGAAGCACTATTCCGACATTCTCTCTAAGATAGTCCAAATCAATCTGTTTTATATCTACTCCGCCTATTTTTATCCCGCCGCCCGTTACGTCGTAAAAACGCGGTATCAGGTTTACGAGTGTCGACTTGCCCGAGCCCGTTCCGCCGATTATTCCTATCGTCTCTCCGGCTTTTGCGCTGAACGTTATATCATCAAGCGCGGTTTCACCGTTTTTACCGTATGAAAATGAAACGTTTTCAAAGCTCACACTTGGGTCGGCAAAGGTCTTGTCCGAAAGCGATGTGACCGACGGCGAAAGCTCAAATACTTCATTGATCCTCGTAAGCGAAGCGGACGCTTTGGTAAAAAGCACCACGAGATTAGCAACTATAACAAGCGTTAAAGAAATCTGCGTCATATAGCTGACAAAGGTTATAATTTCGCCTTGTGTTAAAAAGCCGATATCGACCCTTATCCCGCCGAACCAAAGAACGGCTATTATGGCAAAATACATCACCGTAAACGTGAGCGGATTCAAAAGCGCGGATATTTTTCCTATGTTAACGGCCGTTTGCGCCAAATCGTCAGACGCTTCGTCAAACCGAGCCTTTTCGGCTTCTTGTCTGCCAAACGCTCTGATGATTCTTGCTCCCAGAAGATTTTCACGGGTTATAAGCGAAATTCGGTCTAGCTTTTTCTGAATCATTCTGTAAAACGGCACCGACTTTGTCATGATAACATAAATAATCAGCGCGATTATCGGCGCCGCCGCCAAAAAAATAAGCGAAAGCTTAAAATCCAGCATCATCGCAAGCGCCGCCGCTCCGATGATGATAAACGGAGCGCGGACGACCAATCGGATAAGCATCGCCACAGCCTGCTGCACCTGATTTATATCGTTTATCATCCTAGTGATAAGCGACGACGTTCCCACTGCGTCAATCTCCGCGTGGGACAATGAATTTATATGCTTAAACAAATCGTTTCTTACGAGCGTTCCTACTCCCTGCGACGCGCGCGCGGCGAAATATTGGCAAATAAGCGCACAGCCCAGCCCGACTATTCCGAGCAGCACCATAACTCCGCCCATTTTCCAAACATACGCCGTATCTCGGTTTTTTACTCCGACGTCGATAATACTCGCCATGACAAGCGGCACTATCAGTTCGAAAATGGCCTCAAGCAGCTTAAAAAACGGACCGATCGTCAGTTCTTTTAAATACGGTTTAAGATATTTTTTAGCTCTCGACATTCTGCCTCTCCTTTAAACTGTTATTCCGCCGTCGACCGCCAGCGTCTGCCCTGTTATGAATTTCGCCCGGGCTAAAAACAGGGCCGCTTCGGCAACATCCGCAGGCTCTCCGATTTTGCCGAGCGGCGTTTCATCGCAAAGAGCTTTGACGTCGTCCGGCGAAAGCTTTTCGTTCATCCGTGTGTTTATAACTCCGGGAGCTATGCAGTTCACAGTTATCCCCGAAGGACCTGCTTCTTTTGCAAGCGCCTTTGTCAAGCCAATAATTCCCGCCTTTGCCGCAGAATAATGCACCTCGCACGAGCCGCCGGTTATTCCCCACATCGAGGATATATTTACTATGCTCCCCGATTTTTTACTTATCATCATAGGCAAAACAGCTTTCGACATATTAAAGCAGCTTTTTAAATCGGTATCCATCATATTGTCATAATCAGAGTCGGTAATGTCGCAAAAAAGCTTTTGCTGGGCAATTCCCGCGTTGTTTATCAAAACACTTACCCCGCCGAACTCGCTCTGCGCAAATTCAGCAAGCGAATCCGCCTGCTCAAAGCATTTTAAATCAGCTCCGAACGCGCACACGCAGCCTCCGCGGTCCAAAATCTCCCGAGCGATTCGGCGCGCTTTTTCTTCATTTTTATTATAGTGGAGTATAACGCCGTATCCGTTCTTGGCAAAAAGGCGTGCGATTTCCGATCCTATCCCGCCCGACGCGCCTGTTACGATAACACTTTCCATTGCAATACCCTCATTTTAACGCTGTTTTATACATAGCGTTTTTATTATATACCATCTGACAAAAAAATCAAAGGACTAAATCGCAAATAAAGCGCTGTTTTTACAGGCGCTGTAACGGAGTTTGACATGTGCAAAATTTTGCGGATAAAATTGAAATTTCGTCTTGACAAGATAAACTCTTTTTGATATTATAATAAAGCACTTTGTTAAAAACAAGGTTTTTGCGAGTGTGCTGGAACTGGCAGACAGGCACGTTTGAGGGGCGTGTGCTTCGGCGTACGGGTTCAAGTCCCGTCACTCGCACCAATAAAAAGCGTTGTAAAATTACAACGCTTTTTATTCCATTTGCGGGTAAAGCCATGTACTCCGCCTCGGTTGTTGCTTGCCGTGTAAAAATCAAAGCAATTTCTTTTTTGTTAACACGCGGGGATGGCGGAATTGGCAGACGCGCTAGATTCAGGTTCTAGTGATAGCAATATCGTGTGGGTTCAAGTCCCATTCTCCGCACCAAAATTTATAGTTTTGAACGATATTTCAAAACTGTTTGAAGCACTGATAAACACCGTAATTTCAAGGATTTATCGGTGCTTTTCTTTTTTCGTTTATATTTCGGATATTTTTTAAATGCTGTTGGCGTTGCAGTGACATACTCCCACCGCCTATGCTTTGCATAAGCGGTGGGAGTATGTCACCAGCATTTTCTTTCTGTTGTTCTTCTTTGTAACACATAATTATTTTCTCCATTTCTCAGCAACAAAAAAAGCATCTGGATATTTATTCTCCAAATGCTTTATGTTTGTTGCTAATTCACTTTCCTTCTAAAGGTCTACATGAGTCAATTTTCATCACTGTGTGAACTGCCCACCGTCTAAAGTCAGTGGGATTGCAATAGTCCTATTTTCAACTTTCATATTTACTCAAATCTTCCACTCATCATCCTTATCATATTTGCCGGCTACAAGATTGCGTCTAATTTCCGAAGGGCTTTTTTTGCCAGCATCCATCGCCATTTTACCATGTGATATTTTTGACATATTATAATTATTGAGTTTGTTTTCAAAAATATTTTTGCAAACAACATAAATTAATATAAGTATTCCAAGTCCGATTAAATCTACCATAAAATTACTTCCTTTCTACTCACTATATCTAATGAAGTTTTAACATCAATTATACGTTTTCATTCTTAAAAACCCCATTACTATAATATGTATGAATAAAAATTTATATTTTTATTATATCACAATCAAGGACTAATGTAAACTGTGCTTATAGTCGTTATATTTTTCCCGATTTTAATACAGTTTTAATTGATACGTTCGTAAATAAAATCTTTTTATACGATGACCATGTTAAAATTGTTTTAAACCACAGCGATAAAGAAAACGAAATAACTTTGGATATGGTTGATTCAGCGTTTTCCGACAACACTGAAAGTTCGAATTTTACAGCTTCTCGTGTACCGATGAAATTAAAGCCGAATAATATTTAATAAGCGCATATAAAACGGAGGCGGAAAATCCCGCCTCCGTTTTTGATTTTATTCACGCGTCACTTCTTCAACGTCGCAACGCCTTTTTTATTTGTCTTGTAGGTCTTTTTGCCGACCTTGATCGACTTCTTGTTTTTCTGTACCACGCCCTTTTTATTGACAACGTATTTCTTCTTTCCTATCTTGACGAGTTTGTTCTTAGTACCTTTTTGCACAATTCCAAGCTTGTTGACTATATACGACTTGGTTCCGACCTTGACAAGCTTCTTTCCGCTTGCTTTTCTCTGTACTACTCCGTTTTTGTTTACAATGTAGGATTTTGTTCCCACCTTGATAAGCTTGTTCTTTGTGCCTTTTTGTACAACTCCGCTTGCGTTTACGATATAGTATAAGCTTTTTATCTTAACGACCTGCTTTTTGCCTGTCTTAACATAGCCGCCTACTACAGCGTACATTTTTCCCGAAACAGTTACTACCTTTGTACCGGTGACCTGCTTACCGTTTACATACAGCACCGTCTTGCCGTTTACAACCTGTGTGCCGTTTGTCGGCGTGGGATTAATTATATCTCCGGGATTTTCGATCTGCTCTTCAGTATTTTCAAGGGCTTTAACCGCCTTGGAATACCCGACAACCGCGGCTTTAAGCTCGCTGTCGGTCGCCGCAGGATTATACGCCGTAGCTTTAAGTTCTTCAAGCTTTGCTTCAAAGGCTTCAATCGCCGATTTGGAATAGCCGTTGGTATCTATGCTTTGAGCGCCGTCCAAAAGCTCCATCAATTCAATACGCGCTGCGTTTGCATAGCTTTCAAATTTTGCGTCGCACCAATCGGCGTGCGCATTGTTAATGCCGCCTGTGGGAGACACTACGCTGAGCGTCACCGTCTGCGCCCCTGTTATATCCACTTTGATATACGGTGACTCAACCGGCGTGCCATAGCCCATTTTTGTTATAACAACAGACGAGTATTTAAGCTGACCGTCTGCGTATACCATGAACTGGATTCCGGGGCAGTCTACGTCGCTGTTATACACCTCGCGGTCAAGATTCACATACGCAGAGAAAGTGTTGTATCCCTTGTCTTTAACATTATACACTATTTCCGATTCGGCATGGGTTCCTATGCCGTATTCAAAAACAGCGTCCTTACCGTCTTTCCAAACCGTGAGCGGATTGCCCTCGGCGGAGGAGCCGTATTTAATTGTAAAGTCGCCCGTGGTACCGCTTTGATATTTCAGTTCGTCAAGATATACGCTGTAAAACCGCTTTTTAAAAGTTACCGTATAGGTTTTCTGCACTCCAAAAAGCGTGGCGGTTACAACGGCTTTGTAATCATCTTTGAGCGACGTTGCCTGTTTTATGCTGTACTCGGTGTTGCCGTTCGCCGCAGTCACTGAAATCTGCGGGATATCATCTCCGTCAAAATAATATGTGTAGTCGCTTATATCAGGGTCAAAGTCCGCTATTTCTTCTCCGTTTGCAAATATTTTACTTATCGGGTCGGCGCAAAGATTCCTGTCGCTCAGTTCATTTGCCGAGTCGACTGTAAAACCGCTCACCGGAGTGAGCTTATAGCTGTATTTGAACGTTTGCGTCGGGCGGATAACGTCGCTCTGCGAATACCAGCCCTTGTCGAGCCAGCTTGGGTCAAAGCCCACGCCAATCTGTTTTGAGTTTAATTCAACCACCACATTTTCGGTTGTATTAACTTCATAAGGATGCTTGGTACTCAGCGTTGTAAGCTCTTCGGGCGTAGCGTGCTGCGCGTTGATTTCAAACAGCGAATCAATACTGCTGAACATCACACCCAAACCGTTATCGTTTGTGAACGCCGCCCAGCGTATGTCGGTTTTATTACCCGACGTCTGCGTTTTGGTAAAGTCCGTGTGCTGGTCACTCACTCTTCCCGAGTAAACGCCGACAAACTGCTGTGCTTTTCTGTCAGCATAGCTTTCCGATTTAAGCCCGTCGGTATCGCTTCCGCGCCCATACCATGTGATGTTCTCATAATCGGAGGCAAGCTGCATAAGATTGCCCACGGCGGGAATTATGTCACTTGACGAAAATCCCGACGGGGTCATAGCGTTGTCAACAACCACATCGCCCGTTGAGTATACCGTAAAGGATATTTCGTAGCTTGCCGAGCCCTTGGACGGAGCAAGCTTGCCGCTGAAGGTGATTTTAACCGAGCTGTCACTCAGTTTTTCAACCGATGATGATATTTCCGTGCGGTTTGCCCCGGCGTACCGCCATGCGGTCGCGGAATTTTGGAAGCTGTTGCTTCCCCTGTCGTTGTCGGTCGGGGCGCGCCAGAAGTTGGGCGCAGGGCCAAAAGCCGCGCTTTCGTCCTGAGCGAACAACTGCTCGCCTTTATATTCAAACGAGCTTATAGTGCCGCTTGCGCGGTCGAACACAATATTAAAATCATCGCCGCTGACGGTGTATGTATCTGCAGTTTCGGCAGTTTTTATCTCCGGCATGGAGTTAATGTCCTCGAGCGGAGCTTTGCCGGACTCGAAATCAAGCTCAAACTGACCTGCAGAAACTTCATGCCCCGCTTTTGCCCAATCGGTATCCGATTTAAGCAGGAATTTAGCGGTTATAAAATACTCTTTCCCCGCTTTCGGCGTAATTTCGTCAAACGCAAGTGCAACGCTTTTGGTTTCAAGCGCCGGTATATCAAGCGCGTCCTTACCGCTTGCAATCGTTTTGCCGTCCTCTTTTAATTCCCATACAAAATCATAATCCGATGCGTTCGTAAACAACGCGCGGCTATGTATGCCGATCTTTGCAGATGAAGCGCTGAAATCCTCGAGCATGAAAACATAATCCTGGTGCACGCGTTTTAATTCCAGCATCGAACCGTGCGGCACTCGGTCAGGACCGATAATACCGTTTTGGCAGAAGTTGCTGTCGTTCGGGTCGTCGCCCCAGTCGCCGCCGTAGGCATAGTAGCCCCCGCTTAAAATTGAGCCCTCTGCCATACCTGAATTTGATACAGTAGTGTTGAAATCCTGCCAGAACTCAACACCGTCGTCGGAAGCGGCGCGGTTTTCATTCGAAAGCTCTGCTGATGTGAGCGCTTTGGAATAAACGCGGACGTTGTCTATAAGACCAAGCCAATCACGCGAACCGGAATACTGAACGTCGCGCCCGACGGCAAAATCATACTGGCTTTTGTCAAACGTGCCGTCGGAATTTGCCTTTGCAAACTTCTGCGTCGCCTTCGGGGCGGACATATCGTCGATATAAATCCAAGCGTTTTGAGTATCGGCATCATAAACCGCCGCAACGTGATGCCATTTTCCCGCCCAATCGGAAGAATCGTATTTTGCCTCTACAACATTCCAGCCGCCGCACACGGTGTTAAACTGAACCGTGCCGTTGACCGTTTTCAGCTGATACTGCGAATCGCCCTTTGCGGCTATAACGTGCGGGTCGGTACTGTTGTCGGCAGGATAAACCCACGCTTCAAGCGTCATTGAACCGTTGATGTTCAGCGCGTCGGGAGTCGGATGCGTGTATGCCGCGCCCGTCAATGCAAAATCTCCGCTTTCGCCGCTGGCTCCCGTCTGCAAAAGCGCTGATTTTCCTGCGCTTAGCGTTGTTGAAATCTTGTTTTCGTCGAGTGAAAGAATCGGAGAAACAGCATTTTCACCGTCAATCTGCGAGGGAGCATAGCCCGATTTTACATAGGTCTTTATCGACTGATCCACCCAGTCCCAGATAAAGCCGCCTTGAATGTTCGCCTTTGATTCAAACGCGTCCCAGTAGCCCTGATAATCGCCGTTTGAATTGCCCATAGCGTGACTGTATTCACACACTATGTACGGCTTGTTTTCATTAGCGTTGCTCTTAATTGAATCTATCGCCGGATACATATTGGATTTTACATCCGCCTTGTCGTTGTCGCCCTCGTAGTGAATCGGACGGCACTGCAAGTCCCCCTTGAGCGCGCTGTCAACGTAAAAATCGTCCGAGCCGCTGTAGCTGCCCTTGAGCCAATCCGCCATATGCCTGAAATTTTCGCCCGAGCCCGCTTCGTTGCCGAGCGAGAGCATTATAACGCACGGAAAATTCTTTGAACGGTAAAACATGCTCGAAACCCTGTCGAGGCACGCGGGAAGATAATTCGGGTTGCTTCCCGGTATAGAACGATCGCCGTGGGTTTCGAGATTGGTCTCGTCCATCACATACATCCCAAGCTCATCCGCCGTATCGTAATATCTGAAATCATGGCTGTAGTGCGACATACGAATGGCGTTGAAGTTGTTCTGCTTCATCATTTCAACGTCTTTTCGAATCGTGTCAGACGGCACATACCTGCCTGTTTCGGCATAGGTTTCGTGAAGATTCACGCCCTTTATCAAGAGCGGCTGTCCATTTATAAGCACCTGAGCGTCAGATGTGTTTTTATTGTTGATTTCCACTATTCTGAAGCCGAAACGATACGCCGTGGTTTCAATTATATTGCCCGAGCCGTCATATACTGTTATCAGCGCCTTATATAGGTTCGGATGCTCAGCCGACCATTTTTTCGGGTTTTTTACCACAGCTGAAAGCTTAAACGACTTCATGCTCCGTCCGAACGAATCCCTGTCGGTTAATTCGCCGAGCGTAAATGTCTTAGTAAGATTTGCGTCTTCGAGCATTTCGTCGGAAACCTTTTCACCGTCTGCCGTATAAAGCTCGGCGGACACGCTGTAGCTGCCGGACTCCGATTCGCCCAAATTGCGAATCGAAGTGTATATATCCAAGCCGAAATCATTGTAATCGGTCTGCGGGTCGGTACCGTTTGTCAGCTTTTTGGGTACGATTGTAAAATCCCGAAGCTCAACGTCCGACTTAGCGGTCAGATAAACGCTACGGAAAATTCCCGCAAGGCGAATCATGTCCTGATCCTCCAGCCAGCTTCCGCTCGACCATTTGAACACCTCGACCGCCAGCGTGTCGTTTCCGTCATAATTCAAATATTCGTCGATTTTGAACTCCTTGCTCGTAAAGCTGTCCTCGGAAAATCCAACCTTATGACCGTTCACCCATACGTAAAACGCCGATTCTACTCCTTCGAAGGTTATAAACACGTTTTTGTCATTGAACGAATCGTCAACCGAAAGCTTTGTTCGATAAAATCCAACGGGATTAAACTGCGTGGGTGCGTTCGGCTTTTGAGGATTCGGATCCTGCGACGTCCACGGGTATGTTACGTTCGTATACTGCGGCGCGTTGTATTTAAACGTTCCGTCCTCATTGTAGCTCGCCTCCCAGCTTTTGGGAACAGTGATGGTATCCCACGAGCTGTCGTCATAACCCGGCTCGGTTATATGGTCGTTGTCGGGCCTGTTTGCTCTGTCGGCAGGCTTTGAAACATAGTAAAACTTCCATTCCTGACCCGCGCTTGTATCAAGCGACTGATAGCTCGCATTAGTCAAATCGCGGTCTTCTCCGACCTTTTGCGAGCCGAGCGCCGCCGATTTGTCGGTAAACGAGAAAAACGACGAGCGAGCGTCCTCCCTGCCCAGCCGAAAGTTCTCTTTTTGGGCAAATCCGCTTTCAGACACATTCCATTCTTCCATACTGAAATCAACCTCCGCCAAGGCAGTGAACGGTATTCCCGCAGCAAGCATTGAAGCCGCCATAAAAGCCGCCGCTGCCTTTTTTATGCATTTTTTCAAAGCAATCATCCTCCTGACATGAAATCACACCGTGCTTCTCAAAACGAATTTAAACATTAATTTAATTTCGATTTGATTTTTTTCGTATAAATTATATAATATACTCAGACGGATTTCACTACACAAAACGAACGGATAATTGGATAAATCGCAGATTTTTAAAGCAAGGAACGGAGCTCAAAATGAAAAACACATCGTTTTACACAGATATAACCGATGCCGACAATAACTTTCTTGATTCAACAAATTATCTCACCGTAAACTGCACTGGTCACACGCTGTACACAGAAGAAGTCCGCGCACAATCGGTGCGCCGCGACTATTATCTTATATATCTTGTGAGCGGCGTAGTAAACGTTATTAAGCCCAGCGTAGGGCGCAGGCTTGCTCCGGGCGACATGATCGTTTTTGCTCCGGAAAGCGAGTTTCACTACACAAAACCGCTCGGAATTGATATGGAATATTACTGGATTCACTTTTCCGGCTACGCCGCGGGAGATTTCCTGTCGTCCTGCAAAATTCAGACTGATAAAATACTTTCTGTTGGCGCAAGCGAGGGCGTTTGCGAAAAATTCAGAAAAATATTCGAAACGTTTTTGAACAAAGACTCGCTATTCCCTTTAAAATCGGCAAATCGTCTTGAATCGTTGCTTTTAAAGCTTTCATCAAGAATATCAAACAACGAGCAATCGTCGCAAAAAAGCCTTGACTGTGTTGGAAAAGCGCTGTCGCACATTCACAGCCATGTGTCGCAGGATATATCCGTTGAACAGCTTGCAAACCAAGCCCATTTAAGCCCCGGACATTTCCGCGCGGTTTTTAAGCGCACAGCCGGAATGTCCCCGCAGGATTATATAACTCTCACCCGCCTTACCCGCGCCTGCGAGCTTTTGCGCGAAACCAAACTGAGCGTGAGCGATGTCGGGCGGCAGTCAGGATATCCCGACTGCCAGTATTTCAGCCGGATTTTTAAAAAGCGTTACGCCATCCCGCCCGGAGAATACCGCAAAAAAATTCAGTTCAACCCGCTTAAATACTAAAACTCCGGCAAAAATACCGATATATGACCGTTATTCGTTTACAGATGCATTTTAATGTGATACACTAATCAATAACAAACGTTAAATCCCAATATATACACGGGGGTATTATTATGAAAAAAGTCAAGGCTCTTTCCGTTTCACTCCGCATTTTGGCGTGCGCGCTGTTTTTATTCGTTTATTTTTGGTTTGCACTTCCGCCTATCAACCTGCGGTCTCCTGATTTCTGGAGTTTTTTAATCCTATCGGTGATTGTCTGCTTTGTGATAAACGCGTTCGGCTCGCTGATCGGATTTATAAAAAACACCGTGAACAACAATGGAAGCCGCGCTTTTTCAAAAAACGATATCAAATCAAACGGCGTTATAAAAGCGGCGATTGTTATAATAGGTATAAGCATACTGGTTATGCTTATAGGCTCGGTCATAGGCGCAAAGATATTCAACGCTTCGCGATATAACAAGCTGATTTCCGTGTCGGACGGCGATTTTTCAAAGGATGTCGAGGAAATCTCCATGTCTCAGATTCCGATTGTCGATAAAGACACCGCCTCGCGTTTGGGAAAACGCAAGCTCGGCGAAATGTCCGACCTTGTATCCCAGTTTGAAATTGTGGAGCAATACACCCAAATAAATTACCACGGAAGCCCGTACAGAGTAACTCCGCTTACCTACGGCGACCCGATAAAATGGTTTTACAATCAAAGCGAGGGTATTCCCGCTTATATAACCGTAAATATGGTGACGCAGGAAACCTCGCTTGTACGGCTTGAAAACGGCATAAAATACTCGCCGAACGAATATTTTCTGCGCAATCTCAACCGCCATCTGCGCTTTTTATACCCCACAAAGATTTTCGACGACATCTCGTTTGAAATCGACGAATCCGGAACGCCCTATTGGGTCGCGCCGACAATAAGCTACAAGGTGGGTATATGGGACGGCCGCGATATAAGCGGGGCGGTACTCCTTAACGCACAAACGGGTGAAGCGCAGTACTACGACCTTGAAGACATTCCCTCGTGGGTAGACCAGGTGTTCGTTTCGGACTTAGTTGTTGAACAGCTGGGCTATTACGGAAAATATCAGTCAGGCTTTTTCAATTCAATATTCGGTCAAAAGGGCGTTTTGAGCCCCACCGACGGTTACAATTACCTCACTATCGGAGACGACGTTTATCTTTACACCGGCATGACCTCTGTTTTGAGCGACGAATCGAACGTCGGCTTTGTTTTAATCAATCTGCGCACCAAGGAAACGAAATTTTACTCTGTTCCCGGCGCTGAGGAATACTCCGCCATGAGCTCCGCCGAGGGTCAGGTGCAAAACTTAAAATACACCTCGACATTCCCGCTGCTGTTAAATGTTTCCGACCGTCCGACGTATTTTATGTCGCTCAAGGACGACGCGGGACTTGTTAAAATGTACGCATTCGTGGACGTTGAACAGTATCAGGTGGTCGGAACGGGCAACACTGTGAACGACGCGCGTGCAAACTACATTGCAAAGCTGAAGCAGGAGGATGTTGAAATAAAAGACAATTCCTCCGGTACGGATTCGGGCGCGGGTACGGTGACAGGAAAAATCGAATCTATATCCTCCGCGGTTGTCGACGGCAACACCTGCTATTATATAATGCTAAAAGGCTCCGATACGGTTTACACCGCTTCTATCACAGTTTCAAATACCCTTCCGTTCTTAAAAACAGGCGACCAAGTCACTGTGATTTCATCCGTACAGGACGGCGTTTGCGTTGTTTCACAAATCGAAAAAGCAAGCTGATTATCATCCGCCGCAAACATCTTTTTGCGGCGGATGCTTTTGTGTTGTAAATTTCAGATTTAAATGATAGAATATTATAGAAATATATAACGATTGGACGAAAAAGCTAATGGAATACAAGCATCTTATCGATTTAAATGATTTCACTCCAGACGAATGGAACAATATCATCTCACTTGCGCTGGATATCGAAAAAAATCCCAAAGAATACTATGGAGCTATGAACGGCAAAATTCTTGCTACATTGTTTTACGAGCCGTCCACAAGAACCCAGATGTCGTTTCAAACGGCAATGCTCAGGCTCGGCGGACAGATAATCGGGTTTGACAATCCGCAAAATTCTTCGGTCGCAAAGGGCGAAAACTTAAAAGACACCGTCAAAGTTGTCAGCAAATACGCTGACATTATCGCAATGCGCCACCCGCTTGAGGGAGCCGCCAAAGCAGGCGCGCTGAACGCCGACTGCCCTGTTATCAACGCGGGCGACGGCGGACATCTTCACCCCACGCAAACGCTGACCGATCTTGTCACTCTCGCAAAATACAAGGGCAGCATCGAAAACTTGACCGTCGGCTTCTGCGGAGATTTAAAATTCGGGCGCACCGTCCATTCGTTTATAAAAGCGCTGTGCTGCTTTAAAAATGTAAAATTCGTTTTAATCTCGGCAAAGGAACTTACTGCCCCGCAGTATATCATCGACCTGCTCAATTCATACGGCTGCGAATACAGGCTTGAAAACTCCCTTACCGACGCTATACCCGCTCTCGACGTGCTTTATATGACGCGCGTTCAGCGGGAACGGTTTGCGTCCGAGGAGGAATATCTGCGGCTTAAAGACCTTTACATATTAACGCAGGACAAGCTGATAAACGCAAAGCGCGGGCTTTGCATACTTCACCCCCTGCCTCGTGTGGACGAAATCAGCACCGATGTGGATTCCGATTCCCGCGCCAAATACTTTGACCAGGCAAACTGCGGCGTATACGCCCGCATGGCGCTCATACTCTACGTTTTGTCCGAAGAGCACGGCTCCACAAGGCTTTTTCACTCGCAGCCGTCGAAGATACACGAATGTAAAAACGAGCGCTGCATTACCAAAACGGAAAAATATCTTCCACGTCACTTCACTCAAAGCGGCGACCTTATCACCTGCGAATACTGCGACAGCCGCGAGCTGATTTAGCTACGGCGAAAATCTTTTTCCGCCGTTAGCCGATTTTAACAAAAACTACGCCCAAGTGAGAGTCGGCGTGAGAAAGTTGTTTCCCGCTTAGACTGATAAAACAGTTTGTCGATATTGACATTTACGGAGGTACATATGAAAAGAGAATTAGGAATTGCACGATGCGGTCTTGCCCGTTGTCTGTGCTCCGAAAATGTGAAATGTAATGGCTGCGGTTCAAATGAATGTCCCGGTAATAACTGGTGTGAGAATAAAAAATGTTCTATTGAAAAAGGAATTTCACATTGTTATATGTGTCAGGACGATTGCAAAAAGGGGTTATTAAAGAAAATCAAACCATATTCCTTTACGCTGTTTATTAAAAGATATGGCGAAGATAAATTATTGGATTGCTTAGAAGAAAATGAGAAAAAGGGTATTATGTATCATCGTGAAGGTATAAACGGAGATTATGATGATTTTGACGATGTAGAAAAACTAATAAATTTTATTTTGACGGGAGTGCGATAACTCCAACTTCCTGTTTGCCGATTAAAAATTATCGGCAGCCATCAAACCGAAAAAGCCACTGATACTTTGCATCCGCAGGGCTGAAAGTGTTATAGTTGGTTTACGCACTTTAAAAAAGGCGCGTAAAAAATAACTCCACACCTGAAAAAAGCACAAAAATGGCATAGTCGATACGGCTACACCGTTCAACGAAGTCAATTATTCGATTTTTATACAATAGCCACCTTAGTGCACCTTCCTTACGGAGGGTACACCAAAAGCGTTTTTTATATTGACAACCGCTATATAATGCTGTATACTTTAACACATAAAAACATAAAAGCACTAAAGCAAAGGAGAAATAAAATGGCACCCAGAAAAGGCGATTTAATGACCGTCCGCAAGGACGTTAAGGTATTGGACGCGACCATCCGCGACGGAGGGCTTTGCAACAATTTTGAATTTACCGACGAATTTGTACGCGAGCTTTACAAAACAAACATCCAGTGCGGCGTAGACTATATGGAATTCGGATATAAAGCGTCCAAAAAACTGTTCGATGTTAAAGACTTCGGCAAATGGAAATTCTGCGACGAGGACGCTATCCGCAGCATCGTGGGCGAAAACGACAGCCCGATGAAAATCTCGGTAATGGCGGACGTTGGACGCTGCGATTTCAAAGAGGATTTTCTGCCGCGCTCTGAAAGCGTTATCGATATGGTGCGCGTTGCCTGTTATATCCATCAGATCCCCGCGGCTATCGAAATGGTAGAATATTTCCATGAGCTGGGATATGAAACGACCTGCAACATCATGGCGATAAGCCAAGCGAACGACGCGCAGATTGAATCCGCGCTCGAAATGCTCGGAAACACGAATGTCAACGTTATTTACCTTGTTGACTCGTTCGGCTATTTCTATCCCGAATCCGCGGGCGAGCTTGCGAAAAAATACGTTGAATACGGCGAGAAATACAACAAGCAGATAGGCTTCCACGCCCACAACAACCAAAACCTCGCTTTTGCAAACACCATCGAAACCATGTCCTACGGAGTAAGCTTCCTCGACGCAACTGCAAGCGGCATGGGCAGGGGCGCGGGCAACTGCGCTATGGAGCTTCTGCTCGGATTTTTGAGAAACCCCAAATACAGCCTGTATGCCCTTTTGACCTTTATTGAAAAATATATGCTTGCGCTTAAAGCCGAAGGCGTTAAATGGGGATTTGACATCCAGTATATGATAACCGGTCAGCTCAACCAGCATCCCCGCGAGGCGATGAAGTTCACCGCCGACGGCAGAACTGACTACTGTAATTTCTACAAATACATTTCCGACAACGAATAGTCCATTTCGGCGCAGTTAATTAGTTATACGCTTGATAAACGACCCCGCGCAGTTTTTGCACGGGGTCGTTTTGTATTCTAACTCCTGTTGAATCTGTCTTTGCGTTAAATATTGTCGTCTTTTATAGCTTCTATTGTATTTTGCTTTTTGACCTTTCTCATGGCGTAAATCATCGTTATAATAACCACTAAAAATACGCTTCCTACGGCGACCAGCATGCTCTTCCACGGGAAAGTGAATGAAAGCTCAAAGCCCGGCTCGGTCATCTTGAATATCAGATATGCCGCAAGCGTAGAAAGAGTAACGCCGTAGACGACTGATTTTATACCGTAGAATATACACTCGATAATCATTATTTTATTAAAGCCGCCGTCCGTCATGCCTATCGACCGCAG
Organism: uncultured Oscillospiraceae bacterium; assembly: GCA_964536085.1. Classification (GTDB taxonomy): domain Bacteria; phylum Bacillota; class Clostridia; order Oscillospirales; family Ruminococcaceae; genus CAZHWR01. Next base: position 103,448 of record CAZHWR010000001.1, on the reverse strand, counting down.
CATTGCAAATTCACGCCTGCGAAGATGAATATTTGTGGAAATGGTGTTGAACACATTAACTACTGAAATAAGCGATATCAATGCTATAAATCCGAATGAAAACACGTTTATTATTTTTATAAGCGCCCTGTTCATCGCCTCCTGCTGAGCGACTGAGTATACGCTATCTCCGTACAATCCATTATCTTCAAGGATTTTGTTCATTTCCTCGCTTGTTTTTTGATAATCGGGGGAATTAAACAGCATACATGTTTCACACATTCCCTTTACGTCAAACTTTGAAAGACTGCCGTACGGCATTATAATATCAAATCCGCTTCCGTAATACACGCTGTATTTGGGCGTTGAGCCGCTGAAATAATCAATCGTTATGTTTCCAAAGCCCGAACCGGTTTTTACCTCCAGCGCCTTATCACGGTTATTAAAGGTTAGCTCTGTTGCATATTTCCCGTCCTCAGTCTGATAATTCCTTTGATCATAGCATATTGCGTTCAGCTTTTTGGAATCAAAATAATCGTCGGGGTTAAGTCCCTCGCTTTCTGCAAATTCTCTGAAGCTATCATCGTCGATAAAGTTGATATAGCCGGCAATAGAATAATACTTACCGTTGCCGGACATCGAGTCTGCGTCCGGATCGTTTACTCTTGCGGCATCAACGTCAACTTCAATTCCGATATAGGCAATATAGCCCGAGTCAGTTACCTCTTGAGCGCTCTTGAGCTTTTCATACATCTGCATATTATCGCTCTCGTCGGATGAGTTTGACATCCACATTATATCATACCCGTAATCGGAAATAGCTATATCGCTCATTTTGTTAAGATATTCGGTAAAACACGAAGCGGCAACAAACAAAACTATGCTGAAGGTGAGCGAAATAACCGTACTGCGGTATTTGCGCTTGTTGTTTTTGAAATTCTTTGAAGCCACTATTCCTTCTATCCCAAACAGCTTTCTCACTATCCAGGAGACTTTAAGCTTCTTACTGCATTTTCTAACTTTAATATCGTTTGTTTGGCGGATTGCCTCGATCGGCGTCACCCTTGACGCACGCAAAGCCGGCAGGAACGCCGATACCATAACCGTAACAAGCGAGATTATAACGGCAGTTACGACGGCTGCTAAGGAAACATGCATCGTCACCTCAATCGGCGTCGAGGTGTTTATAATGGCGCTGAAGCTCGGTCCAAGAACTTTGAGGACGATTCCCGCACCCGCGATTCCGCATAAAACGCCTATAGGTATGCCGACGGCGCATATTATCAGCCCCTCAAAAATCACCATTTTCCTTATCTGCTTGCGTGTCGCTCCTACAGACGACAAAAGCCCGAACTGCTTGGTTCTTTCGGAAACCGATGTTGAAAACGCATTATATATAAGCGAGATCGAACCCAAAACAACGATAAGAATAAGCATTCCGCCCATTGCATAAAGCGATGCGTTGAACTCGTAGTCATCAGATATTCCCATATATCTTAACAGTTCACTGTGGATTCTGGTTCGCATACCGTCAAAAGCGTCTTCGGTAAAATCATATACGTTTTTCGGATTTTCAAGCTTTACAAACGTTCTGTAATCTTCGGTCGTCCCCGAAGCGGCGGTTATCGCGCTGTAGCCCGGTGCGCCGTAGCTTTCAAATCCGGGTCTCCCGATGATTCCCACGACCGTGTAGCTTTTTTCATCCTTGACCTTTAGTTTTTCCACCCATTCCGATATTTCTATGCTCTCATCGTCATAATTAACCGTGAGCTCGTCGCACTGATACAGCTTTTTCCCGTTAAGATATCTGTCTCCAACCGAAAGCGTCACCTTGTCTCCGACCTCATACCGTCCGTCGGCAAACGACGTTTCAAGCACTATTTCATCGCCTGTTTGAGGAAGCCTTCCGCTCACTACGGTAATCGGCGCAAGTTCATAAGTATCCTCCGAAAAGCCCAAAATATTAACCAGCCATGTTCCATACGAATCGGTGACCTTTGCATAACCTACATTTTCCGCCGCGGCAAAACTTTGAATATCATCATTGTCTTTAAGCTCGTTTAATTTTTGCAAGGTAGTGTCGTAGCCTTGAACGTGCCACTCACCCTCTTCGCTTTGAATTATGTCAACCATGAAATTCTGTATGCTTGAAGTAAACGTTGTGATAGCCATTATCATGGCGGCGGAAAGAATAACGCCGATGATTGTAACAATCGTGCGTATTTTATTCTTTTTCAGCGTACTGACGGTAACTCTTTGAAACACACTCATCGCGTAGTCACCTCGTTGCGCGTTATTCTGCCGTCCTCAACAGCTATGATTCTGTCGGCCTGAAGCGCTATGTTTTCATCATGTGTTATAACAATGAGCGTTTGATCGTACGTTCTGTTTTGATATTTCAAAAGCTCCATTATTTCATGGCTGTTTCGGGAATCAAGATTTCCCGTAGGCTCGTCCGCAAGCACCACCGCGGGCGAATTTATAATCGCGCGCCCTATCGATACCCTTTGCTGCTGACCTCCCGAAAGCTGATTCGGAAGATGATTCTGCCTGTCGACCAAATTAAGCGTTTGCAGAATTTCGTTAAACCTGTTTTGATCCACCTTTCTTGAATCCATCAGAAGCGGCAGGGTGATGTTTTCCCTAACGTTTAAAACAGGAATCAAATTGTAAAACTGATAAATGAGTCCGACCTGCCTTCTTCTGAAAACCGCCAGCTGCTCCTCATTGCGCGAAAAAACGTCCGAACCGTCTACATACACCTTACCGGACGTAGGTCTGTCCACTCCGCCCAAGATGTGCAAAAGCGTAGATTTGCCCGAGCCGGACGGCCCGACTATCGCGGCAAACTCCCCTTTTTCCAGCGAAAACGAAACGTTGTCTAACGCCTTTACGCTGTTTGCGCCGCTTGAGTAAGTCTTACACAGATTTTCCACCTTTAAAATTTCCATAGAATACTCCGTTCCTCTCCTAAGAATCCCAAGATTGATTTTCGGGGCGGATTTCTGTAAAAAAGCAGCAACCGCCCTTACTGATCTTTGTGTCTATAATAGCACTCCACGGTGACATACGCGTGACTTAATAATAACAAAATTGTCACTTTTCCCGGCTTTTTCACCCGGCATGCGCACATAACATAAAAATAAGAGCAGTTTTGTCAAACCGCTCCTTTGTAAAACCTTACGTCAAAAGCCGCGCCGCTTTTGTCATGCCGGTTATATGCCCTCACCGTTCCGTTTTGCCGAACTATAATCATTTTTGCAAGCGCAAGACCTATCCCGTAGCTGTTTGCCGACGGATTCTTGCCCTGATAAAACCGTTCAAAAATATGAGGCAGATCCTCAGCATCTATTCCCTTGCCGTCATCCTGAATATGAACGCGGGTATACAGCGGATTTTCACTACAGAATATATCGATTTTCCCGCCGTTTTCGCAGTGCTCAATACAGTTTTTTACGATATTTTCCACCGCCTCCGAGCACCAGTCGATATCGCCTTTTATGCAAGAATCCGGATCAACGCGGACTTTGACGGTTATCCCGCGCAGCTCCAGCAAAACCCGAATCGGCTCAAGTGATTTATCAATAAGTCCCCGTGCGCCAAAATTCTCGCTTTGCATCTGTATCATGTCAGCGTCGAGCTTCGAAGCTTTTAAAAGCGACTCTATCTGCCATACTATACGGTTAAGCAGCGACTGAAGCTGAGCTGTTAACTCAAACCGCCTTTTATCCGAAATATTCTCGGCACCCAGCATATCTACAATAATACCGACCGACGTAAGCGGAGTTTTTATCTGATGAGAAATATCCGCTATTGAATCCGCCAGAAATTCTTTTTGATTTTTCAAAAGCCGCGCGTCGTCACGAAGCTGCCTGATAAGCTTTTGTATCTCGTTGTTCAGTATCGAAAGCTCGCCTTCGGAATAGTCCTCGAATTTTATTTTTTCATCGGAGTACAAAACACGCCCCAGCATATCGTTATATCTGCTTATCGTTTTGTACCTGACCGCCGAATCCGCGATATACAAAATATTGACAACTGCGCAGAATACCGCGGCGGCAACACACGCGATCCTTCCATATGCAAAATACGCCGCCGCTGAAAATAAACAGCTTAATATAAAGGCAGCCGTGATAATCTTTCGCGTGTGCGGATTCACAATTCTCATATTCGGATTCACCCAATGCCTTTCTGCAAAATTACCGACAGACTTAAAACGCTTTTAATCGCCGAGCCTGTAACCGATACCGCGTACAGTTTTAATGATTTTAGGCTCGGACGGATCGTCCTCAATTTTCTCTCTGAGTCTTTTGATATATACCGTGAGCGTGTTGTCATTTACAAATTCTCCGGCGATATCCCATATTTCCCGAAGCAGAGTATTGCGCGACATCACTTTTCCTTTGTTGTTGATAAACGTAAGCAAAAGCTTATATTCAAGCGCAGAAAGGAAAATTTCATTCGCCTTTTTATACACCGTACCTTTTACTATATCCACCGAAACGTTGCCGAGCGTCACTACAGACTGCGCGCCCGCCGAACGCCGCAAAACGCTTTTTATGCGCGACGCCAGCTCGCGCGGACGAAACGGCTTGCTTATATAATCGTCAGCGCCCATGTCAAGCCCTGTTACCACGCTGTATTCGTCGCCCGAGGCGGTCAGAAATATCACAGGCAGATTTTCGTTCAGTTCTTTAATGGCCGAGCAGACCGCAAAGCCGTTTCCATCCGCGAGCGAAATATCCAAAAGCACCAAATCACAGCTTATGCCCTGAACAGCTTTAATTGCTTCGTTCTGCCCTGAAGCGGATATCACATCATACCCCTCTGCGCGCAGATATTCGGAAAGATTATTTACAATTTCCCTGTCATCCTCAACCAACAGTATTCTCATAGGATATCCTCCTTTTGCATAGCCTGACGGCGCGAATTCACGCCGTCAGGCTAATGATAACACCGCAAAACCGCTGTTGTCAATTCACACATTAAAACAGAATTTTTCACCCTTCTCTTTTAATTGACAGAAAATAGTTCCTATGATAAAATTTATAGTTAATGACAGATAAATTATTTATATAAGAAAGGAAGTATAACATGGCTCATTTTTACGAAGAACCCTCACGTACCTTCGGCGAATATCTGCTTGTTCCCGGTTATTCCTCATCCGAATGTATTCCGGCAAACGTCAGTCTGAAAACGCCGCTTGTAAAATATAAAAAGGGCGAACAGTCCGGGCTTTCGCTTAACATACCGCTTGTATCGGCTATAATGCAGTCGGTATCGGACGACAAAATGGCGATAGCTCTGGCAAAAGAAGGCGGTATGTCTTTTATCTACGGTTCGCAGTCTATAGAGGACGAAGCCGCAATGGTGGCGCGTGTTAAAAGCTACAAGGCGGGCTTTGTTATCAGCGATTCAAACATCACTCCCGACAGCACGCTCACGGATGTTTTGACGCTTAAGGATAAAACGGGTCATTCCACCATGGCTGTGACCGACGACGGCACCGCAAACGGAAAGCTGCTAGGCGTTGTTACCAGCCGCGACTACCGCATAAGTCGCATGGAAACAAGCACAAAGGTGTCCGAATTTATGACAAAATTTGAAGACGTCATCTGCGCGGATGAATCAACTTCGCTCAAAGAGGCAAACGACATTATCTGGGAGCACAAGCTCAATATGCTGCCTCTTATCGACTCCGAGCGCCGTTTGAAATACATGGTTTTCAGAAAAGACTATTCCTCGCACAAGGAAAACACAAACGAGCTTTTGGACAACAAAAAATGCTACTGTGTCGGCGCGGGAATCAACACCCGCGATTATGCCGAACGAGTCCCCGCTTTAGTGAACGCGGGCGCGGACGCGCTTTGCATCGATTCATCAGAGGGCTTTACCGAATGGCAAAAGCTTACTATTGACTTTATCCGTGAAAAATACGGCGATACCGTAAAAGTCGGCGCGGGCAATGTTGTAGACCGCGACGGATTTATGTATCTTGCAAAAGCCGGAGCGGATTTTATAAAAGTCGGCATCGGCGGCGGCTCTATCTGCATCACCCGCGAACAAAAAGGTATCGGCCGCGGTCAGGCAACAGCGCTTATAGAAGTTGCCAGAGCGCGCGACGAATATTTTGAACAAACAGGTATTTATGTTCCCATCTGCTCGGACGGCGGAATCGTTCACGACTATCACCTGACGCTTGCGCTCGCCATGGGAGCAGACTTTATCATGCTCGGAAGATACTTCGCACGGTTTGACGAAAGTCCCACAAACAAGGTCAATATCGGCGGAAATTATATGAAGGAATACTGGGGCGAAGGATCCGCCAGGGCAAGAAACTGGCAGAGATATGACATGGGCGGCGCTGCAAAGCTGAGCTTTGAAGAGGGCGTCGATTCATATGTACCCTACGCCGGAAGCTTAAAGGATAATGTTACCCTGTCGCTCAACAAGGTTCGTTCAACTATGTGCAACTGCGGCGTTTTGAATATTCCCGATTTGCAGAAAAACGCCAAAATCACGCTGGTTTCCTCCACAAGTATCGTTGAGGGCGGCTCGCACGACGTTGTATTAAAAGAACAAAAGGCATAAAATAAAACCGTAGTACTTACTGAAAAAGCCGTTTTGGTTATAAACCAAAACGGCTTTTTTGTATATTATAATAATATTTTTTTGTTCAGCGACGCCTTCAAGAATAACCCGAAAGCGGTCTTCTGTACTTAATTAATCCTGCGGCACTCGGCTGTTAAGTATCTTGTTTATGTTGAGCGCAAAAACCGTTGCCGTAGTCGAAACGGCGATAACATCCGCCACGGGCTCCGCCAAAAAGACCGCAAACGCTTTATCCGCAAAAAAGTTAGGCAGTATGAATATCAGTGGGACAAGCAATATAAGCTTTCTGAGTATCGCAAGGCACATCGTTATCTTTGCCTGACCAAGACCTATAAACGTCTGCTGGCAGGCGGTCTGAATTTCCATGACAAGCGCCGCCGCCATATACACTCTGAGCGCCCACGCAGTATATTCGATAAGCTGTTTGTTTGAGGTGAAAATACTTATCGGCGCTTGCGGTATCAGCATCATAATCAGCCAAAACACCGCGGAAAACGATAGTATAGATATCAGCAACAGCCGGAAGGTCTTTTTGACCCTGTTTATCTTACCGGCTCCGAAATTATAACTGATTATCGTCTGCGCGCCTTGTGCAACTCCCGATACGGGCAGATTTATAAACTGCATAATGCTTGCGATGATAGTCATTGCGCCGACAGCGATATCTCCGCCGTACCTCTGCAAGGACGTATTAAAGCAAACGTTAACCAGGCTGCCCGTGGTCTGCATTATAAACGGAGCGATTCCGAGAGAAACAATCTGCTTTATTATCTTCGGATTCAATATCAAATCTCGTTTTTTTACCCGCAGCTTTGACTTTCTGCCAAACAAAAAACGCAGCACCCAGCACGCCGAAACAGCCTGAGAAATAACCGTTGCAATCGCCACTCCGCGAACGCCCATTCCAAACACAAAAATAAACAGCGGGTCAAGCGCGATGTTTAAAACCGCCCCTATCAGTATTGTGAGCATTCCTGTCAGCGAATTGCCCTGCGCGTTGATAAAGGCATTGAGTCCTATAGATATCTGCACGAATATAGTTCCGAGCGCGTAAATCGATATGTATTCAACGCTGTATTTAATGGTTTCATCGCTCGCGCCGAACGCATACAATATCGGCTCTTTAAAAATCAGAATAGCTGTGGTGAGAATAACTGAAATACAAACAAGCACCGCCATACAGTTTCCGAGCACGTTTTCAGCCTTGTCGTTGTCTTTCGCACCCATATATATCGCCGCGCGCGGAGCGCCTCCCGAGCATATAAGCGAAGAAAACGCCATGATAAGCGTTATTATAGGAAACGTTATACCTATCCCTGTAAGGGCGTCGGTACCGATGCCCTCAATATGCCCGATATACATCCTGTCGACAACGTTATAAAGCGCGTTGATAACCTGCGCCGTTATCGCAGGAAGCGCCATTTTCAAAAGCAGTCTGCCTATTTTATCTTTTCCCAAGTCGTTCATTGAAGTACATCCCCCTATTTACATTCCCGCGAACACCTATATGTACAAAGCATCGCCGCAATACGTAATAATATGCGGAAGAATTACTTATCAATCGAAATCTGTCAAATATTCAAGCTGCGGCAGTGATTGTTATTCCGACGGAGCTTTTAAAAAATGCTTTTTATATGCTCTGTAAAAGGTCGAATAATCGTTATAACCGCATTTTACCGCTGCCCTGTTCGCAGAAACACCGGAGTCGATAAGCTTTTTTGCCTCGCTCACTCGTTTTAACTGTATATAATTATTGGGCGAATACCCGGTGGCGCTTTTAAAAATCCGCCACAACTGCGTGCTGCTTATATAAAATTTAGATGTTATATTTTCAATCGGTAAATCTTCAAAAATGTTGTTGTTTACATATTCAATAACCCGCGCCGACAACGGCTTTTCATCAGACGGCTCGCGACGTTTTCTTTTAAACGCCGCAAAAATATCATCGAGCAGCGGATACAGCACAGACAAAATTTTCACCCTTGTTAAATATCTGTCCGTGTTTAAATTGCAAAGCTCTACAATGTGCTTTATAACGTCAAAGCTGAACTCGTAGGTAAAATACTGGTTGTTGACCCCCAAGGGACGGTCGTTAAACGGCGCTAAAAGCTTATGCTCCGGATCAATGTAATCAAGAATGCTTTCTGAAAAATAAAACAGTCCCCTGTCAAACGCATAGTCGCAGTTCATCGTGTGCTTTCGCAGCTCATTTGGGCGCATTATAATAATGCTGTTTGGCTTATAGGTGTACTCGTATCCCTCTATATTGTAATTGCCCTTGCCGTGCAGAAGATAAAACACCGTGTACAGCGTGGGATTTGTATGCAAAGGGAAATCGTCCTGCTTCGGTTTGTCGTCATAAGCGTGGTGAAAATAAACGTCCCCGAAATCGTATTGTGATAAGAGCATTTAAACCATCTCCGAATTTATAATATCACTAAATGAAATAATACGCAATAGAATTACGAAAATTCGCGCAATTCCATAGCAAAATATTTATGATAAAATAATAATATACAATGAAAATTTACATATTTACTTCATTAAATTGTTATTTTTGCAACTAAATCCGGCTCTGATAAACCGATTATCAGCGTGTATGGGCATATGCATCCGATTTACGTGCCTGATGAATCAGCATCTAAAATCGGTCAAATAAGAAAGGGGCGAAAAAATGAATAACAAAAAAAGGGCGCTGGCGGCAGGGCTTGCAGTGACAATGTCGATGTCAACACTCGCATACAGCACACAGGCATTAAAATCCACTGCTTTGGCAGCCGGCGAACAGCAGGACAAGCCAAATATCATCTTCCTGCTGATGGACGACACCGGCGCACGAGACCTCGGCTGTTTCGGCAACGACTTTGCCGAAACCCCAAACATTGACAACGCTGCGAGCGAAGGCATGGTGTTCAATCAGTTTTACACCCAGCCGGTTTGTTCGCCGTCAAGAAGCTGTTTGATGACAGGCAACAATCCGATACGAACGGGTATCACAAATTACCTTGAGGACAGAAACAATACATATTTCAACCCGGATGAATTTACAGCGCTTCCGAAGCTGTTAAAGCAGGCGGACTATCAAACCGCAATTTTGGGAAAATGGCATCTCTGCGGAGGATATCAGAATTATCCCACCTCCGGTCTGGGCTCACCCTCCGACCACGGCTTTGACGAAGTGATAATGAGCGAACAACGGTATATCGGAGGCGGATATTATTTCTATCCCTACTACCATCTTCCACAGGTGACCGACGGCGTTGCCGGCGAGTATCTCGTTGACCGAATGAATCAAGAAGCGGTCAACTATATTGAACGCGCAAGCGAATCAGATCAGCCGTTCATGCTGTATTTTTCGCATTACGCAACCCACACAACGCTTCAGGCACCCGATGAAACCGTGCAATATTTCCAAAACAAACGCGGCGCAACAGCAGGACGCAATGAACAGGACAGAAACCCATATCTCGCCGCCATGCACAAGCATATAGACGACGGAGTGGGAATGATCGATCAAAAGCTGAAAGAACTTGGAATTTACGACAACACGATACTGGTTATTGCGTCGGACAACGGCGGAGATCTTTCGTTCACTTCAAACGGAGAACTGCGCGGCGGCAAATCCGATTTGTATGAAGGCGGAATACGCGACCCGCTTATAATAAGGTGGCCTGAGAAAATGAATACCGGAAGCGAATGCGACCAACCCGTCCACATGATAGATTTTTATCAAACATTCGCTCAAATCGCAGGCATTCCCGACGCAGACATACCTGAAAACAGCGGCAGCTCTCTTGTCCCTCTGCTCACCGGCGAAGGGGAATTTGAACGAAGTCCGCTTTACTGGTGCTTTGTGCGCGACACAAATCTAAGCCCCGGATACGCCTTGAATTACGACACCACCTTCCGGGAAGGCGGGGCTATACGAAAAGGCGACTATAAGTATCTTGAATCATTCGCCCACGACAGGCGCGAGCTTTACAATCTGGCATCAGATCCCGGTGAGCACAATAATGTTATTGACGATTACCCAGAGCTCGCCCGTGAGCTTGCGCGGGAAATGCACGCCCTGATTGAAAAAGACACCTACGGAAAGGCCTTCAGCGCTTCATTCGCAAACGACGAATACTATCTGTGGTCTAACGACGGCACATTTACAAAATCAAACGGTGTGTTTAAAGCTAACGGCTCGTCAAGCGGCGCTGTCGAGCTTCAGATGTATCTTTACTACGACGCTCATGTATCAATGGATATAACGCCCTCCGCGTCAGGACGTTCGGGCGTTATGTTCCGCAATTCGCTTGCAAATCCTTCCAATGAGGCGTTCCGCGGATACGCCGCAACAATCGATGCCGGCAACAACAAGGTCGAACTGCTTAATGTCAAGGCAAAGACCTCCACGGTCATTGCCTCGGCAGACGCAGACTTGACTCCCGGACAGACCTATAACGTCAAGGTTACGGCGGACAGCGACCTTATCAAAGTATATGTTGATAACGAATTAGAGCTTGAATGCACCGATGAATCATATCTGAAAGGCGGCGTAGGACTTTATTCGGATTTGTCCTCTGCGACCTACGATAATTTAAGCGTAGAGGGCTTTAAGGGTACCCGCGCGGTGACCGACAAACAGCTTGGTCTGATACCCGAACATGACGTTACAATAAAAATGGACGGCTCGTACATTTGGCCGGATGTTGAACCATCAGAGAAAAACGGCGAAATTTTGTACGATGCGGACGCGTTTTTATCCGCAATCAACGCGGACTGCGAATACAACCCGCTCACGAAGACCACATCCGCAGAATATGCGAATATTAAAATTGAATACACCGTTGGAAGCGACAAAGCTACAGTCAACGGCAGCGCAGTAACGCTTGCGGCGGCTCCCGAAATAATCGCAGGAAGAATCCACGTTCCCCTGAGCCTGTTCCTCGACAGCTTTGGACTTGAATATACAATAAACGGCGGCGAAATAACCTGCTCGGCATCGCTTGAAAAAACCGTAATGTACAATGACACGTCTCAAATAAAATACAGCGGCACATGGTTCACTGGCGGCGACGCAGGTGAAACAATGCGCTCGACTGCCGCAGGAGACACTGCGGAGCTCACATTCGAGGGCACGGGGATCGCGCTTTATATCGACAGAGGTAATCGCGCCGGAATCTTTAAAGTTTATATCGACGATGAGGAACAGGAAAGACTGGATGTTTACAGCGCCTCTACTCTGCAAAACACCAAAATATTCGAAAAGCAGGGGCTTGAATACGGCACGCACACCATAAAAATCGTCAACACAGGCGAAAAGAACTCCGCGAGCGGCGGAACAAACGTAAATATCAAGCGGTTTGTTATATCAAGAAGCTCCTCGACCGCGCAAAACGGCGAGCAGCCGGAGGAAATTCTTTACAACAACACCTCAAAAATAACTTATACGGGTTCCTCATGGTTTTCAAACTCAGACACGGGCGAAGCCATGCGATCAACCACCGAGGGCGAAACGGCAGAGCTTACGTTTGTCGGAACGGGTGTTCAGCTATATCTCAACTACGGCACGGGAGCAGGAATGGTCAACGTTTACATCGACGGCGAGCTCGACAAATCTATAAATGCTTATAACAGCATTGCCGCTCAAAATGTTCTCATGTATGAACGGAACGACCTTGATTACGGCGAACACACGATAAAAATTGAAAACGGCGGCAAAAGCAGCCTGAGCACGGCTTCCAACCTGAACCTTCGCCGATTTGTGGTGCTGAAAAGCCAAGATACACAGGCAAGCTCCTCCGAATATGTTTCAAACTCTGATAGTTCCATTGTTTATACAGGCACTTGGAGTACGATAGCAAATCTTGCAAACACCATATCCGGTTCGAATAAAAGAGCAAACCAAGAGGGCGCGTCGGCAACGCTCTCATTCAGCGGAACAGGAATCCGAATATACCTCGGATGCGGCTCGGGAGCCGGCATATTCAAGGTGGAAATCGACGGCGAACAAGCTGCTGATGCAATCGACTGCTACAGCGCCCAGCCGTTCCAGTCGATGATGTTTGAAAAGCTTGACCTTGAAGACGGCGAACACACAATTACTCTCACCTGCACCGGCGAAAAAAACACCGCATCAACGAACACAAACATCAATCTCGATGCTTTTGAAATAATGCACGGCGAAAACACGCACAAGGTCACCGCCCGCGAGATAATACAAATACTCAATATCCTCCCTGCGGCCGACGCAGTTTCTCTTGACAATCGGCCGGACGTCAACGCATTAATCAAGGCATATTCGCAAATGGATTCAGAAGAGCTCGCGCGCCTGACAGACGCACAGCGTCAAAAAATTTCAGAGCTTTCACAAGCAATCGACAGTATTGAGTCAGCACCAGCAGATGTAAGCTCGCAAATTTTGGCGCTCCCAATGGTATCAGAAGTACTCATATCCGCAAGCGAAGATATAAACTCTGTTCGCAGCAGCTACAACGCACTTTCGGACGAACAAAAGCTGCTTGTTATCGGAGTCAAAAAGCTGGTCTCACTCGAACAAGCAGTCAATAATCTGCGCAAACAGGTACAAATTGTCCGTGAATCGATATCACAAATTCCCGATAGTGTAACTTTGGCGGATAAAGATAAAATCACGGCGGCACAAAACGCATACAACGCGCTTACAGATGAGCAGAAATCGCTGATTGACAACTATTCGCACCTTGCAGATTCACTCGATGCTTTGGCAAAGCTGGAGCCGATTGAAATCATTAACAAGCAGGCTTACCAAAGCAAAACGTACGGGGACAATCCGTTCACATTGAGCGTTTCCGGGGTATCAAGCAGCAGCACAGTCAGCTTTGCGAGCAGCGATACGGCAGTTTTATCAGTCAGCAGCGACGGAACGGTCACAATAAATTCAGCAGGCAGCGCAGTTGTTACCGCGACCAAATCAGCAGACGGCGGAAGCGCGCAAAGCGAAGATACAATCGACATCACAGTCAATAAAAAGACCCTCAGTATCTCGGCAATAAATGCCGCAAAAACCTACGGTGAATCAAATCCGGAATTTAAAATTGCCTATCAGGGCTTTGTGAACGGCGACGACATATCTGTTTTAACCTCACTCCCCACGATTTCATGCACAGCCGACTCCGAATCCGGCGCGGGCGAATATCCGATAACTGTTTCCGGCGGAAACGCCGCAAACTACGAGCCTAAATATTCAAGCGCCGTACTCACCGTCAACAAAGCTCCTCAGGCTGAAATCATCATTGACCAAGGCGACATATCAGCGCCTATTTCCGAACAAACAATTACACTCACTGCAAGCGGAGGCTCGGGCAGTGGTAAACTCACATGGAAAAGCTCAAACACAAACGTAGCAACAATAAACGGCGGAGTGGTAACCCTCAAATCTGTCGGCACAACTAAAATCACTGTCACTAAGGCAGCAGACTCAAATCACACATCATCAGTCAGCGCCTCAGCAACAATAACTGTCACACCCGCGCCGGACCCTGAGTCCACCCCCACACCTACTCCTACGCCTACTCCCACGCCCTTGGTTCCGGCGAACGGAGTAAAGGCAGTGAACGAAAAGACAGTACTGTATAAAAACAGCAAAGCTGTAACGGGAACAAAATTAGTAGTTGTATCCGGCAAGACATACGCCGTGGTCAAAAATTATGTTTCTACAGGCAAAGCTAATCATCTTGTCAAAATAGGAAGCAAATCCTATGTTGTAAACAAGCTCGGAGTCGTTGTAAAGGGCTTGAAAAACAAACTTGTAAAAGTGGGATCAAAATCCTATATAGTGAACAAGAAAGGCGTAGTTCAAAAAGGAACAAAGAACAAGTTGGTCAAGGTAGAAAAGAAAAAGTACGTAGTGAACAAAAAGGGCGTGGTTCAAAAGAACAAGAAGTCGATAAAGGTCGGCAAGAAAGTTTATAAAACTAACAGAAAAGGTATTGCTGCGCTAAAGAAAAAATAATCAAAAAGTATTTACGGCTCCTCTCAATGTTTGAGAGGAGCCGTTTTTATAAATAAGAGTAGAAAAATATTAATAGCACAGTATCAAAATGCAGCTACATCCTTCACACGGGTTCATGCGTCCAAAACGCCATCCTTTTAATGAGTTTTACAGTAAATATTATTGAAAAACAGTAAAATCATCCTGCTTTCACTTGCAAAAACGTCATTACGGTTTTAAAATAAATACAAATATATGTCAAACTTCGACTGAATCTTACAAAACTGAACACAACAAATAATACCGAAGAGAAACGTCGGACTTGTTTAAAAATCAAGATGGACCTGGTAAATCAATGTGCACGCATTGATTTGCCGGGTCTTTTTTATGCATCGAATCAAATGCCTGACAGAAAAGGAGGTGAGCCAATTGGGAACCGCCGAACGGCGCATGAGTATAATAAAAATACTCTGCCGCCGCAGATATGAAACTATAGTAAATCTTGCGGCTGAGTTCGGCGTTTCCGAAAGAACGGTACGGTGGGATATTGAAACACTCAGCCTATCCGAGCATATTTACACCAAAAGCGGCAGATACGGCGGAAGCGTTTACATAGTTCAGGGTTATTACTGCGAGCGGATGTATATGACCGACGCGGAAATTTTATTGCTGAGCAGACTATTTATCTCAGCGGAACAGAAAACAGCCTGCAATCTGAACAATAACGGCTTTGAACTCCTGCGCTCAATTATTTTAAAATACACAAAGCAAAATAGGCGCGCTGATAAATCCAAACTATCTTCAGCGGCGTTCACAAACAGCTTTCGGAATTTTAAAAAATCTTTAATATAATATTTTAAGTTGAATTAAGGTGGACGGCCTAAACTATAGTCAAGAAAAGCAAAACCAAGCTTTTCAAAACCTAAAAAGGAATAGGATTCCTTTACAGGGGTCCGTAAGGAGGATTATTGTGTATAATTATGAAGATTTCAACGCGAAAACGGAAACAACGGTAACCCGGGAGATATCAAACGGAATAATCCCATACGAACAGATAAATCATACAGTCAAAAAACAGCCGAATAAAAAAGGCTTTTTCCAAAAGGGAATTTCACTGGTGTTAAGCGCGGTACTTTTCGGCGGCATTGCCGGCGGAGCCTTTTACGGAGTGAACACAGCTTTAAACAACTCGGTCTCTAAAAGCACAATAGGCTCAACTTCAGCAGTCACAGCAGCGGCGGTAAATTACAGCGGCTCTAACAGCCTAGACGTATCCGGCATTGCAGCAGCGGGACTCACATCAGTAGTATCTATCACGAACATATCGGTTCAGGAAACTAAAAGCTATATCGGACGATTCGGAAGAAACGACCACAGTATGCTGGAAGAAACCACAAGCGTCGGCTCGGGCGTTATTATTTCAGAACAAAACTCCAATCTGTATATTATAACAAATTATCATGTAGTAGAGGGCGCAACAACGCTGTCGGTCACATTTGTAGACGACGCGACCTATGAAGCGGAATTGTGCGGCTTCGATGAATCTATTGATATCGCAGTTATAAAGGTATCGTTGTCAGGTCTTTCAAACGATACGGTCACGCAGATATCTGTTGCCTCAAGCGGCAATTCAGATGAGCTTAAGGTTGGCGAACAGGTAGTTGCCATCGGAAATGCGCTGGGCTATGGTCAGTCTGTTACCACAGGTATCGTAAGCGCAGTTAACAGAACATTAGACGACTCCGACAGTTCCGATGATTATGACAGCTACGGAAGCTACGGATATTATGGAAGCTATGAGGGTTATGGAAGCTACGGTAATTCCATGACTGCCGAAAGCACAAGCGTCACATCCGAATCAAGCTCAGACGTATCATATATACAAACAGACGCGGCAATTAATCCCGGAAATTCGGGCGGCGCCTTGCTTAACATGAGCGGCGAGCTGATCGGTATAAACACGGCAAAAATATCCTCCACAGATACCGAAGGCATGGGATATGCACTGCCGATTTCACAGGTGTTCGATATCATCGAAAATATCATAGCAAACGATTGATTTTATACCGCAGATCAAGATGTATTTATATTTAGAACCCCTGCCAGTGTTAACCGGCAGGGGATTCTACTATCCTTTATCCTTTATTATCTTAGCAGTCGGAACGGCATAAACATCATCAAAAGCAGCCCACAATACAGCAATAACATTTTTTTTGCACGATTGTATGAATTCACTGGATAAAACATTTATAACAATACTACAGGCTCTTATAATTCCAATAATAAAAAAACATATAATAGATCATACTGTTCGCCTTATTTTAATATCTTCACCACAATTTAGGCATTTTCATTTTCGAAAATACGAAGCATGCAACCATGAATATCTCAATTTTCGCTTTTTATGATACGATATGCACACTTTGCCGCACCAAGAGCAAGCCTGCGGTTTAAACAACTCTTTATATGCGTTCCAATAACTGCTAATCTGCAATGTATCCAGCCTCTTTCCATTCCTTTTTTTAACTTTCCACAAATCCAACATTGATATATCCATCAGATGGCTCATCAATTCGATATGATCCGTATTTAACCGTTGATATCTACACATCATTGTGCTTCCGACGGTGTTCACCGCGTTTTGCACTGCTCGGAGTAATAATCAACCTGCATTTCCCAAAATTTGACTATGTAAACGAAAACGCCGTGATAAAGCAAAGCCCTTCAGTTATAATCACCATGCTTGCTTCCATGGGCTCGGTCTTCATATCGATAATAATCTACGCCTGCGGCTGTTGGCTTTTTATGTCGGCGGCAGTGTTCGCGCTTTTGTTCTCGGTTATAGTCGCGGCGGCGTGCGCGCTGATGCACAGATATCTTATGACCTCGGGCGCGAAGCGTTTTGAATCACTTTAAAATACGCGCGCAAAAACCGTCTCCCGAAATTTGGGAGACGGTTTTTAAACAATCTATTGCTATTTTACTTTAACCTTGACATTCTTGCTGTACTTTCCGTACTGTCCCGCACCGTATGCGCGAACCTTGACTTTATAACTGCCCTTTTTAATCTTAATGGTTTTACCTGATTTCTTAACTGTCTTTTTAACCGTTTTCTTACCGCTTGTGAACACTACCTGATACTTCGTCGCGCCTGTTACCTTTTTGAATTTGATTACCGCCTTGCCCATTTTAGCAGTTACTTTCAAATTCGTGACCTGCTTCGGCTTTACCGTAACCTTAATCGTAGCTGTTTTTCCTCCGGTCTTAACGGTAATGACTGCCTTTCCCGGCTTCTTTGCCGTGATTTTACCGTTAGAAACGCTTGCAACGCTCGGCTTGCTGGAACTCCATTGAACCGTTTTGTCGGTCGCGTTTGAAGGGCTTACAGTCACTTTAACCGTAGTACTTTTACCTGCAACAAGAGACACGGATGTTTTAGAAGCCTTAACGCCTGTAACCGCAACAGTTGCCGGAGTAACTGCCTTTTGCTTAACCTCAACGAAGCAAATCGCTTCAATTCCGCCGGCGGAAGCTTTTATTGTTGCAATTCCTTCTTTAACGCCCGTTACAACACCGTTTGCATCAACAGTGGCTACATCCTCATTGAGCGAACTCCACTCGACCGTTTCATCCGTATCCGCGGGCTGAACCGCAGCCGTAAGCTGAACTGTGCTTCCTATCGTAACAGAAACGTTTGTCTGACTGAGCGTGACTCCGGTAACATCCGGAGCATAAGTCGCAGTTCCGTCTGATACAGTCCAGGAGCCCTCTTCAACAACGCCTGAGAACTGATTACCTCCAATCGGCGCTTCTTTTACCAAAGTATAATCGGGAAAAGCCGATATAACATCACAATCGGCGCTTGCAAGAACAACCTTGTCGATTTTTCCGCCAAAAGCAGAGGAATGCCATCCGCCGATAGCATAATTTAAAGCGGCTTCTCCCGAAAGATCAACAACAGCCACCATTGAAATGGCTTCGCCGTCGTACGGTTGTAATTCTGTCTGTGTGAACGTCAGCGAGTCGCTTGACGCTGTTGAAGACTGCTCACCGTACAGCTTAATAATAAACGGCTCGGTTTTGTCTTTAACATACGTATACTGCGCCAAAAATACGATTTTATATGTACCGTCGGGAAGCTCCTTGCCGTCGAGCATATCGCTGATATTAGCGCCGGTGAAGTTTCCGGCGTTTATGTCGCCTATCGCACCCATGAACAATGAATCTCCCTCAGCCCTTTTCTCGACTGAGTTGTCCCATGTCCAGCCTTCGTCCTCGGCCATTTGAGCGCCGGTAACATAACCGATAACGCCGTATTTATCCGCTATAGCTTCCTCGGCGAACGCCGAAACCGCGCAGGCAGATACAGCAAGGCTCGCGGCAAGCAGTGCCGCACATATCTTTTTGAACACAAAATCATCCCTTTCGTTTAACCGGCGCAAACCCATCTTTGCGCTTAACTTTAACTCATTTTCACACAATATTAAACATATTTCAAGCATTTTCACTCTTCCAAATTTTAAATCGTAATATCTGACAATTAAACTCGTTTATTTTTGTGCAATCTTTTGCCGCCATCTCCCTGACAAATAAAAAAACGGAGAGTTCACTCTCCGTTTGACTGCTTAAACAAAGCGCCCTGCCGTGAGTTTTGCGGTTTGCAAAGCAAATTATGCGCCGCGCTTTACGGCGCATAAAGAAAAACTCAACATAACAAATGAAAACATGAAGTTTTCATTTGTTATTTACTCCTCCATCTGCTTTCCGAGAAAGCTCGCGGCGGATTCAATCAGCTTGACCTGGATTTCACCTGCCTTGCTGTCTTGATCCGATGAAACGAACATAACGCATCCGCTAACATCTCCCGACGCAAGGATTGGAGCGCATGCGAGCACCGTTCTTTCTATACCTTCAACAGGCTGTATTCTTTCATCATCGGAATGAGTTACGGCTATCGTTCGGCGCTTGTTCATCGCGTCCTCAAGTTCGGGCGACACCCGCCTGTCCAAAACATCCTTTTTGGGCAGCCCGCTCACGGCGATAACATGATCCCTGTCGCACACGATTGCAGGAAGCCCGCCGAATTTGTTTAAAACCTGTGCATATTGGCATGCAAACAGCGAAATTTCCCCTATCGGCGAATATTTTTTAAACACGACCTCGCCGTCGGGACTTGTGTATATTTCAAGCGGGTCGCCCTCACGTATCCGCATGGTGCGTCGGATTTCCTTCGGAATCACAACTCTGCCCAAATCATCGATCCGTCTTACAATTCCTGTAGCTTTCATATATAAATCTCCCTTAATCAAATTTAAGCAAAAATAGTGTTTGATTTTACGGAAAGTTTATACAGTAAATTTTACGGTTTTTTGCATATAATGATTTCCAAAATTTGTTTTGATTTTTTTTACGCCGAATTTGTGATACAATTCTGATACAAGTATTTCGTTTAATCACTGTGAAGGAGCAAACGCAATATGAATAAAATTTTAATCGTTGAGGACAATGAAGCTATATCAAAGCTGATAACGCTGAGCCTCGGCAAAAACGGGTACCAGTGCAGATCGGTTTTTGACGGTATAAGCGCATGCGAGCTTATAGAAAACGAAAGCTTTGATCTTGTGCTGCTGGATATTATGCTGCCCGGCGTTTCCGGTTTTGAGCTTCTGCCTTATATAAAGGAATACGGTACTCCGGTAATTTTCATAACCGCAAAAGCAAACGTTAGCGACCGCGTTAAAGGGTTGAAAGACGGCGCGGACGATTATATTGTAAAACCGTTTGATATTCAAGAGCTGCTTGCAAGAGTCGAAGTGGTGCTCCGCCGCTACAACAAAACACAGCGTTATATCACCATCGGCGACGTGACGATAGACACTGTATCCAGGACTGTTCAAAAACATGGCGAGCCCGTCGAACTGACCTTAAAGGAATTTGACATGCTTTTGTATTTTGCCCAAAACCGCGGCATAGCGCTTTACAGGGAAACGATATACGAAAAGGTGTGGGACGAGCCGTATTTCGGCGACACAAGAACAGTAGACCTGCATGTACAGCGGCTCAGAAAAAAGCTGGGACTTGCAAACGAGATCCAGTCGGTATACAAGGTCGGATACAGATTAAAGGAATGAAAGCAAAGCTTTCATTCCTTTAATCTGCTTTATAAAACATAAAATCCAAAATCTTAAATGAAGGAAGATATTATAAATGAAGCTTGCCTGGAAGATTTTCTTCGTCACATATGTAATAGTTATAATAAGCGCAGGCACAGGCGGCATTGCGCTGTTGGAGCTTGCGGTATCATCGATGCTGGACAGCGTTGTCCAGCGAGCCGTAACCACCAACCGTTACAGCGGCGAAATGCTTATGACATATTTCAATCAGGGAACGGACGTTAAATCCCGCAAATCGGAAATCCAACAGAATATTGCAAAAATATGCAGCACGGAAAAAACCGACGAGCTCGCAATATACGCCGAGGATGACTTGCCCGCGCATTTTGACGATTCCTCCTTTGTATACGATTTGGAAAATCTCGGACAGGGCTACTTTTTCACAAGCTCTTCAGACGGTTCACAGATCGTCGCCGTATGCCGAACGGATTATTCCGGCAAAAAATATTATTCCGTCACCTCCTGTTCGCTTTCACAGCTTTCTTTGCAAAAAAAACGTCTTACAGCCATATACGGCTGCACGGTATTCGGGATAGCGGTGTTTGCCGGAGTGGCTCTTTTTATCCTGTCGCGGCATTTTGCAAAGCCCATAACCGAGCTTGCCGGGCTCGCGGACAAAATATCCGACGGAAATTACGAAAACCGTATTCCCGAAACAAAGCAGAGCAAATCAAGCGAAGAAATCGAAGCGCTTACAAATAGCTTTAACAAAATGGCTCAGGCGGTTTCAGACAATATCAACGGTCTGCGTGAGGAAATAGAAAAACGCGACATCTTCGTGGCGGACTTTACCCACGAGCTCAAAACCCCCATGACCTCGATAATAGGCTATGCCGACATGCTGCGAAGCTACAGCCTGCCGCCCGCCGAAACGCGTGAAATATCCGACACTATATACCGCGAGGGCAAGCGTTTGCAGCAGCTTTCAATGCGTCTGCTTGATATTATCATACTCAAAAATCAGGAAATCAAGCTTTCAAACATCCGAACCGACGCATTCTTTGAAGGCTTTAAAAAATCAGTTTATTTTGTTTCGCAAAAATTTTCAGTCGATATAATCACCGAATACCAAAGCGCGGTTATTATGGGCGAAAACGAGCTTTTGCTCTCTTTGCTTTACAATCTCACGGAAAACGCCTGCAAGGCTTCAAGCAAAAGCCAAACGGTTTACGTTCGGGGCGAAATTTGCGGCGATAAATACATTATATCCGTGCTGGATTCAGGTACGGGTATAAAAAAAGAAAGCCTGAATAAAATAACCGAGCCGTTTTTCACTGAGGACAAGTCCCGCAGCCGGGCTTTCGGCGGCGCAGGGCTGGGTCTTGCGCTTTGCAGACAAATAGCGTATCTTCACGATACCGAGCTTGTTTTTGACAGCACTCTCGGCAAAGGCACCACAGTCAGCTTTTCGCTTACGCTTTACAGCGGCAAATTTATAAACGGACTAAACAGCGAAAGCCAAAAGGAGGAAAGATGAAATGAAAAAATCAAAATATATCTTTTCCGCTTTGCTTCTTTGCGCGCTTACCGCTTTTTTTATGCTGTTTCCGACGGCAGTCGAAAGCTATAAAAACAGTAAAAACGCCCGCGGACAGATACTTGAGCCGCCGCTTATCCAAAGCGCGCAGAATTATACCGCCGCCCAGATTTTCGACATTATCTCGCAGAGTTTAGAAACGCCCAACACAACTCGTATAGAAAGCAGTAAAACCGAAAGCGAATACATCAAAGACTGCGGTGAAATTTTTGACAGCGTATATGCAAACGCCGGCGACTTTCCCGACGACGCCCGAAAACAGTTTGAAGAATCAAAGACGAAAAAATTCACCGCCTATAAATTTATGTCAATTTACAACAGCGAGCTTGCTTGGATAAACTTTTACGTCTGCGAATTCGACGGCGTCACAGTATGCTACGAAGAGCAAAACTTGCTGCCGCTATTCATACTTTTTGACCCAAGCAGCGCAAGCGATAATTTCAGTAAGTATCTGATTGACGGTGATACCATACAATTACTGAATAAACTGCTCCAAAACTATTATTACGATTTGGATATTACGGTATACGAATTTGCTTCCGGTGAATATGAAAACTTCAAAGACACAGGCGAAAACTTCGTTCTGTTTGAGGGATTTGATTTTATGACCATTTTCTGTGACAATCTTATGTCGGCCACAATTTTTGAACAAGACGTTACACAGCGACACAGTGTTACAGAAAACTAGCAGCATAAAACCGATTTTTGCACAGCGGACAAAATATACAACTTTGATACTTATGTTGTACAAATTTGATACCCCTATTACACAATTAAAATACAAGCCTCCTTTATGCTTTAATCACAAAGCATAAAGGAGGCTTTTTTATGAACAGCAAAAGAAAAAACAGGGCTTTGCGCCGCATAATATTATTTTTGTGCTTCACTCTTGTCGTTATTATAGTTGCTCTGCTGTGTATTGACGCGGCAAAGACCGCCTATATTTCCGCCGCTGAGAATACGTTTGCTTTTCCGGGTGCTACAGATAACACCGTAAGCTCTTCAGCTGTCGATACTGCGGCAAAAGGCAAATCCGGCAGTTCCTTAAAACCTTCGGATGATAATGCAAAATCCTCCTCTGTTAAATTGTCCGTACCTTATATTAGCCAACAGGGCGAATTTCCCACCGGGTGCGAATCAGTCAGCGCGGTCATGGCGCTTAATTTTGCGGGCGTTGATATAGCTGTCGGTGATTTTATCGACAGCTATCTTCCCCAAAGCGGATTTTATGATAAAAACGGCGTAACCTACGGTCCTGACCCGAACTATTACTTTGTCGGAGATCCCCGTTCAAGTTACGGCTACGGCTGTTACTCCGGCGTTATAAAAACAGCCGTGCAGGACTGCTTAAACGGCGAAGGGAGCGTTGTCGACGAAAGCGGCGAAAGCCTTGACGCACTCTGCCGAAAATATATCGACAACGGGATTCCTGTGATTGTATGGGCAAGTATAAACATGTCTCCGACGAAATCCGGCTCAAGCTGGACGCTCCCCGACGGCTCTGACTTCACCTGGACGTCTGGCGAGCACTGCCTTGTTTTAACGGGATATGACGAAGACAACTATTATTTTAACGACCCTTTACAAGGACAAAACACAGGCTATGATAAGCAAACTGTTCAAGCGCGCTACAACGAGCTCGGCAATCAGGCGCTTGTGATACTATCCGAATGACCGCCGGTATGCCCGCCTGTTTTGACATGAAGCTGCGCGTATGTTAAAATTGATTTGTCCGCATAGATAAATTTAATGCCGCAGGAGGAACAGTCACGCAATGGACAAAATTTCCGTTATCGTACCGAGCTTTAACGAACAGGAAAACATTCCGAAATTCTATGAAGCCGTCAACGGCGTTTTAAGTGATATGGATGTTTGCCACGAAATAATATTTGTGGACGACGGCTCTTCAGACGGCACGCTAAGCGCCGTAAAGCAGCTTGAAATAGCCGATAAAAACGTGAAGCACGTTTCGTTTTCGCGCAACTTCGGCAAGGAAGCGGCGATGTACGCGGGGCTGAAAGCCTCGCGCGGGGACTACTGCGCCGTGATGGACGCGGACTTGCAGGATCCGCCCGAGCTGCTCCGGGAAATGTACGGCAAAATAAAATCCGGCGAATGCGACTGCGTAGCCGCACGCCGCACTAACCGTTCGGGAGAGCCTGTAGTACGCTCATTTTTTTCCAACTGCTTTTACTCGCTGATAAACAAAATATCCGACACCGAGATTATAAGCGGCGCGCGGGATTTCAGGCTGATGAGCCGCACTATGGTAAACGCTGTTTTGTCGGTCGGCGAATACAACCGCTTTTCTAAGGGTATATTCAGCTGGGTCGGCTTCAAAACCGAGTGGCTGAGCTATAAAAACAACAAACGCAGCGCCGGGAAAACCAAGTGGTCGTTTCACAAGCTGCTTAAATACTCCATTTCGGGAATAATGGATTTTTCCTCAGTCCCGCTTGCAATAGCGTCGTTTATCGGGATATTATTCTGCCTTATCGCCTTTATCATGATATGCGTCATAATCGCCAAAACCATAATTTGGGGCGACCCTGTAGGCGGATGGCCGTCGCTTGCGTGCATAGTATTCTTTGTTGGCGGCGTTCAGCTTTTCTGCCTGGGTATAATCGGAGGATATCTGTCAAAGGCATATCTTGAAGCCAAACGACGTCCGCTTTATATTATAAAGGAGCAGTCTGAAAACGATAATGAAAGCGATAATAAATCGGCCGCGCGATAAAACACGGCTGATTTATTGACAAAAGGGAAATTTTGTTTTATAATTCTGTTAATAATAATTGAATGTTAAATGCTGTGAAAAGATCAAGCGGCAGTATAAAAGCGTTTCAGAAAGAAAGCCCATGGCTGCAAGGCTTTTACGTTTTTTGCCGCGCGCCGTCTCGGAGCACCGCGCTAATCCCGCGGCGTATGCCCTGCGTTAAAGGGAGCTAAAGCGGCGGACGGGTTTTCCCTCCGCAATTTGGGTGGTACCGCGAAATCAGGCTTTCGTCCCAATTCAGGGCGAGGGCTTTTTCTTTTTTTACAATAATCTGCGGAAAATAACCGTATCCTATTTTATGTTTTGAAGGAGAAATGAAAAATGGAATGGACAGGTCTCAACGAAATACGCGAGCAGTTTTTGAGCTTTTTTGAAAGCAAACAGCACACCCGTTTAAAAAGCTATCCGCTTATCCCTCAGGGGGACAACAGCCTTCTTTTGATAAATTCGGGAATGGCTCCGATGAAAAAATTCTTTTTAGGTCAGGCTACCCCTCCGAACAAGCGGGTAACGACCTGCCAGAAATGCATACGCACGCCGGACATAGAGCGCGTAGGAAAAACCTCCCGGCACGGAACGTTTTTTGAAATGCTCGGAAACTTTTCGTTCGGCGACTATTTCAAGGTCGAAGCGATAAAATGGGCTTGGGAGTTTATCACCGAGGTCATAAAGCTTCCCGAAGACAGGCTTTGGATCTCGATTTATCAGGACGACGACGAAGCGTTTGATATCTGGACCAAAACCATGGGCATCCCCGCCGAAAGAATCGTCCGCCTTGGCAAGGAGGACAACTTCTGGGAGCACGGCTCGGGACCGTGCGGTCCCTGCTCGGAAATTTACTACGACCGCGGTCCCGAATACGGCTGCGGCAAGCCGAACTGCGCCGTCGGATGCGACTGCGACCGCTACGTTGAATTCTGGAACCTGGTTTTCTCCCAGTACGACAGCGACGGCAACGGAAACTACGAGCTTATGGAGCACCCGAATATAGACACGGGCATGGGGCTTGAGCGCCTCGCCTGCATTTTGCAGGGGGTTGACAACCTGTTCGAGGTCGACACCGTTAAAAACATCATGGAACACATCTGCAAAATCGCGGACATTGAGTATAAAAAGGACGAAAAGACCGACGTTTCCCTGCGCGTTATAACCGACCACATCCGAAGCACGGTGTTCATGGTGGGAGACGGCGTTATGCCCTCAAACGAAGGCAGAGGATACGTCCTGCGCCGCCTTTTGCGCCGCGCTTCACGCCATGGCGTTTTGCTCGGCATAAACAAGCCGTTTTTATACAAGGTTGTTGAAACGGTTATAAAAGAAAACGAAAAGGCCTATCCCGAGCTTCGCGAAAAGGACGAATACATCAAAAAGGTAATACGAGTTGAAGAGGAAAACTTTGCCAAAACTATTGACAAAGGCATAGCCCTGTTAAACGAAATTCTCGAAGATATAGATTCGCAGGAAAGCGGCGACAGGATCCTTCCCGGCGAGGTCGCCTTCAAGCTTTACGACACCTTCGGCTTTCCCGTCGACCTGACAAAAGAAATAACAAGCGAGCATTCTATCACAGTCGATGAAGATTCATTCATAGACTTGATGAACAAACAGCGTGACCGCGCCCGCGACGCTCGAGCAAAGTCCTACACTGACGCTTGGGCGGACGATTCGGTGGATTTAACGGATATCGCCCCCACCGAATTTGTCGGTTACGACAATTACTCCGTTTCCGACGCAAAAATCCTTGCGATAGTCAAAAACGGTGAAAAGGTAACCGCCGCCGAATCGGGCGACAATGTCGTTTTGGTTTTGGATAAAACCCCGTTTTACGCCGAAAGCGGCGGACAGGTTGCAGACCGCGGGTTTATCACCTGCGGTGAAAGCAGGATAGAAGTTAAAAACATCACAAAAAACGCGACCAATCATTTTCTGCACCAATGCACCGTTGTAAACGGCGGTATAACCGCGGATACGACCGTAATTGCGCAGATAGATGCAAAATTCCGCAATGCTGTACGCCGCAGTCACACCTGCGCCCACCTTTTGCAGGCGGCGCTGAGAAAGGTGCTGGGCGAGCATGTTCATCAGGCGGGTCAGCTTGTTTCCCCAGATCATCTGCGTTTTGACTTCTCGCATTTTTCAGCTATGACAAAAGAAGAACTCGCGCTTGTTGAAAACATGGTCAACGAACAGATACTTTCTTCGCTTCCCGTCAAGGTTTTCGAAACCGATATAGAAAGCGCGAGAAGCCTGGGCGCAATGGCTCTGTTCGGCGAAAAATACGGAGATATCGTCCGCGTTGTGGACGTAGACGGCTTTTCAACCGAGCTTTGCGGCGGAACCCATGTTGACAACATCTCTCAAATCGGGCTTTTTAAGATAATCAGCGAATCGTCCGTCGCGTCGGGCGTCCGCCGCATTGAAGGCGCAGTCGGCGCGGGCGTATTACAGCTTTTAAACGACGCAAACAGCATTTTGAACACCGCCGCGGGCATGCTTAAGATAACAAACCCCGCCGAGCTTGTTCAAAAATTCACGAGCTTTTTAAACGACTACAAGGAACAGTCAAAAGAACTCGACCGAACAAGACAAAAGCTTGTAAACAATCAAATTGACAGTATGTTTGAAAATCCGATCAACTGCGGCGATATCCGCCTTGTGTCGTCCACATTCAACAATTTGAAGGTGGACACCCTGCGCATGATGGGAGACAAGATAAAATCCAACTTCACAAACGGAATCGCCGTGCTTACCACAATAACCGACGGCAAAGGCACAATGCTCGCTGTGTGCGGTGAAGACGCGGTAAAACGCGGCGCAAACGCAGGACAGATAGTCCGTGAAGCCGCAGCTTTAATCGGCGGAAAAGGCGGCGGTCGTCCCGACAGCGCTATGGCGGGAATATCCGATATATTCCGAATCGACGAAGCGCTTACCCAGCTTCCCGTGATAGTCGAAAAAATGCTGCGAAAAGACTAAATAATGCAATGCTTTCAAGCGGAAAGGAACAGTATTATGGATTGCTTATTTTGTAAAATAATAAACGGCGAAATACCGTCAAAAAAAATATACGAGGATGAAACGGTCTACGCTTTTTACGACATTTCCCCCGCCGCACCCGTGCACTTTCTTGTCATACCCAAGCAGCACATTAAAAGCGCAGACTACATAACCCCCGAAAACAGCGCGGTGATAGCGCACATCTTTGAAGTTATTGCACAGCTCTCCAGGCAATTGGGGCTTGAAAACGGCTACCGCGTTGTCAACAACTGCGGAAAAGACGGCGGACAAACCGTTGGGCATATGCATTTTCACGTTCTCGCCGGGCGCGAGCTTACCTGGCCCGCGGGATAACGCTGAAATATCAACTAACTGATCGGAATTTTTATTATGCGTTTTTTCTTTGTGACGGGAGCAACAATGTTTATCGGCATGGCAGTCGCCGGTTATGCGGGGATAATACCCTGCATAGCCGCGGCTGTTTTGTGCTTTTTTGCGGTACTCTGCTTTACGGTAATATCAAAAAAGCCGAATTTCAGGCTTGCGTCGGTAATGCTTGCGGTTTGCGCTGCTTTAACCGTGCAAACAGGAATAAATCTGCTCTCGTTCGATGTTTCCTCGCTCGATTCAAAAACCTGTTCGTTTGAAGCTACTGTGACTGAAATCGGAGTGTCATCGTCCGGCTCGGATTATCTTCTGCTCGAATCGGAAAAAATCGACGGCGAAAGGGTTAAGCTCGATTTTTATATGTTCGGCACAGGAGGCCTCTCCGCATACGACAAGGTAAGCGGCACGGCGACGTTCAGGGTAAAATCCTCGTCCGGCTCAGGCAAATTTGTCTCGGCGACCGCCGATGGCTCTGACGCCGTTGTTAAAATCGGCGAATCAAGCTCTCCGTTGCGATACATAACGGAATTTAAAGACGCTTTGGCGGGAAAGGTAAAGCTGTGCGTCAATCACACCGCCTACCCGCTTTTGAACGGAATGGTTTTCGGCGATACAAGCGGAATCTCCTATGACCTGTCGCGCACCTTTTCACGCTGCGGCGTATCGCACATATTCTCTGTGTCGGGACTTCATATAGCAATTATAAACGGCATAATTATCATGGCGCTGTCGGCGCTCGGACTGTCGCCGAAAAAGCGCGCGGTCATAAGCCTTTTCATGCTTCTGCTCATAGCGGTTTATGTGGGGCTTTCAAAGTCCGTTGTAAGGGCCGTTTGCATGGCGGCGGTGATGAATCTGTCCGTTTTATTTTCAAGGCGGAGCGATTCCTTAAACGCGCTCGGCTTGTCCGCACTTTTGATACTGCTTTTTGACCCCGGCAGCATTCGTGACGTTTCGTTTCTGCTCACCGTTACCGCTACATTCGGAATAATAGTTTTAAACCCGAGGATATCCGCGCTGCTGCCGGAAACGCTGCCGTCTGTTGTGAAATTCTTTATAGACTCGGCTATAATCTCCGTGTGCGCTTTTGTCGGGACTCTCCCTGTAACGCTTATATATTTCGACGAGCTCTCAGTCATAGCGCCTATTACAAACGCTCTGCTCTCGCCTTTGTTCACTATACTGCTGCCCGTTTGCCTGCTTATATGTTTGACCGCGCCATTTGACTTTCTTTTTGCTTTCACCCATCTTTTGGGCAGTGTATGTACCGCGCTTTTTTCGTTTATAACATGGGTCTGCGAGCTGTTTGAAAAGCTTCCCTTTTGTTATATTCCCACAGACTTTAAATTTCTGAGGATTTGTTATATAATAATCA
This sequence comes from uncultured Oscillospiraceae bacterium, assembly GCA_964536085.1. Taxonomy (GTDB): domain Bacteria; phylum Bacillota; class Clostridia; order Oscillospirales; family Ruminococcaceae; genus CAZHWR01. Next base: position 73,652 of record CAZHWR010000001.1, on the reverse strand, counting down.
TGTTGATTGTTTTGTTTGGTATGATGATGAAAAACAAGCTTCCGTATATTCGCATTACCGCCGCCGCACTTTCCGTTTCGGTCTTGCTTGCCGGAGGCACGTTAACCAAAATAACGATGCAAAAAAACGTCTGCATATATCAAATCGACGGCACACGCACAAACGGTGCCGTAATAGTCTCCGGATCGTCCGGCGTGCTGATACTGTACAAATTTTCGATCCTTTCAAGCCGTGAGCTCTCAAGCGCTCTGCTTTCAAGAGGAATCTACAATATCGATCTTGTGATTTCGTTCAAAGGCTCGCAAAGCGCGCTGCCCGCGGCGGCGAGCGGAATAACCGTAAAGCGGTTTGCCGAGCTTAGCGGTCTGCCGTCGGATATATTCATGGAGCTCAACGATTTCTGCACACTTACCACCCACGGCGGCGACGAAAAATCCGTCGTATTGTCAAACGGCTCACAGCAAATCATATTCGGACAGGACGACGAATACAAAAACAAAAACGACGATGAAATTTACCTGACCGACGAAAGCGAATATACTGACATCATGCTTTCAAAAAATAATATCCAACGCTGACCTATTTTTAAACTCAAGGAGCATCGGTATGCCGAAAATCACTGATTCAGAGCTGTCAAGGCGGATAAAAAACTTCGACTTAAACAATCTATATTTTTTCTACGGCGAAGAGCATATGCTCATGGAGCGCGCTGTTTCGGCAATAATAAAAAAAGCTATAGGCTCCGAGCCGTCAGACTTCAATCTGCAAAAGTTCGATTCGCCAAAAACTCCCGTTGAGGATATCGTTACGGCTGTGGACGCTCTGCCGCTTTTTTCCGAGCGCAAATGCGTAGTTGTGAATAACCTGAACGTCGAAACGATGAGCGCCGACCAGTTTGAAAAGCTGAAAACGCTCATATCCGGAGAATATGATTACTGTGTTTTGATTTTTTATCTTTCCAGCCTTGAAATCAACCCGAAAAAGCAGGCTAAGTGGCGTTCATTTTCATCACTGTGCGAAAAACACGGCACAGTCGTTGAATTTGCGCCCAAGGAAAGAGCGGAGCTTATACGTATTCTGTGCGGCCGCGCAAAGCGCCGCGGCTGTATTTTAGAGCCCGCAAACGCCGCGCGGCTGACAGACCTTTCTTCAAGCTCGCTTTTGACGCTGTGTTCCGAGGTTGACAAGCTGTGCGACTACTCCGGCGGCGGCGAAATAACTGTTCAGATGATAGAGCAAAGCGTTTCACCGTCGATAGAAGCCTCATCGTTTGATCTTGCAAAGGCGGTAATCAAAAAAAACTACGGCAGGGCGTATTCGATTTTAAACGATTTGTTTTATCAAAAGATAAAGCCCGAGCTCATTCTCGGCGCGCTTTCAAGCTCGTTTATCGATCTTTACCGCGCGTGCGCCGCTTTGAGCGAAGGAAAATCGGAGAGTGATATCGCTTCGGATTTTTCATATCCCAAAAGCCGTACGTTTGCAATAAAAAACTCCCTGCGCGACACAAGAGGTATACCCGTATCGCAGATACGAGGCTATATCCGGGCGATAAGCGAGGCGGATATTAACATCAAGTCATCTCCCACAGACAACAAGGTTATACTGGAACAGCTTATAGGGACAATGATAGTAGCGGACAAAGGCGGTCAGAATGTATGATAAAAATCAAGCAGGCAGTCGTTGTAGAGGGTAAATACGACCGCATCAAGCTTATGAATATTATTGATGCGACCATAATCACAACCGACGGCTTCAGGATATTTAAAGACAGGCAAACAGCGGAGCTCATAAAAGCGTTTGCCGCCACAAGCGGTATAATCATCGCCACAGATTCCGACTCCGCCGGCTTTAAAATAAGAAACTATCTCCGCTCTTATATCAAGGACGGCAAAATCATAAATCTCTATATTCCCGATATTCCCGGCAAGGAGCGGCGCAAGGATTCGCCCTCCGCCGAGAAAAAGCTCGGACTGGAGGGGATTCCCGACGAGCTTTTAATCGAACTGTTTTTTAAATACTCGTCGGACGTGCAAAGTGGTTCGGAGCAAAAAATCACAAAGCTCACCCTTTACGAGGACAACCTTTCCGGCAGACCCGACAGCCGTGAAAAACGACTTGCACTTCAAAAATACCTGTCGCTCCCCGAACGGCTGAGCACAAACGCGCTTATCTGCGTACTCAATTCTCTGCTCGGATATGACGAATACAAAAACACTATAAAAAAATTATTTGCAAGCGAGGAAAAACAATGAAAAAATCTGCGTTTATACTGTTTATCTGCTTTACTGTGCTGTGCGCGATGTTTTCGGGGTGCAGTAAACAAATAGCTCTTACAACCTCTTCCGAAAGCTCAAGCGAAACCTCTTCCGCCGAACGCGGCGCGCAAAACCCAATAACAGGAGAATATACGCTTGACGAAAGCGCCGTCGGCACACGTCCGTACGCCGTTATGGTCAGCAATATCAAGGCGGCGCTCCCGCAGTACGGAATTGGCTCGGCGGATATGTGCTACGAGGTTTTGGCTGAAGGCGGAATAACCCGCATCATGGCGGTTTTCGCCAACAAAAGCGAAGTACCGAAAACCGGTCCGGTGCGCTCGGTGCGCGATTATTATGTAGACCTCGCAGAGGGTGTCAACGCGATACTGGTTCACTTCGGCGGCAGTCCCAAAGGATACGAGGTCATAAGCAGCTACGGCACCGACGATATCGACGGAATGACGTCGTCCGCGGCGTTTGAGCAGGATACGGCGCTCGCCGCAAGCAAAGGGCGTGAACACAGCTTTTTCACAAGCTCCAAGCTTTTAAAAAAGGTTTTAAAGGACAAGGGCTATAAAACCTCCCAAAGCAGCTACACCATGTTTAAATTCGCGGACGAAAATTCGTCCGCCGATATGTCCGGCGGCGTAAAGGCCGCAAACGTGTCGGTTAAATTCTCGGGCTACTGCACGGCGACGTTTGAATACAACAAAAAGACAAAAAAATACCTGAAGGGGCAGTTCGGCGAAAAACACATCGACAACAACACAAAAAAACAGATATCAGTTAAAAACGTATTTGTCTTAAATACGTCTATAGCTGAAATTGCAGGAGATAAAAGCGGAAGAATCAGAGTGGATTTGTCGTCGGGAAGCGGAAAATATATTTCCAACGGCAAAATGATTGACATAACCTGGAAAAAAGGCGAGCATTCCGATTCACTTAAATATTACAACTCGGACGGAAGCGAGCTTAAAATCAACCGCGGCAAAAGCTGGGTGTGCATTATTTCCAACGCAAACAGCGTAACCGTTGAAGAATAGCGAAAGGAACGGAAAAGCCATGAGCATATTTTCAAACTCAGGCGAATTTCACCTGAAAATAAAAACGGGCGAAGTCGGACGTTATGTGATTCTCCCCGGCGACCCGGGGCGGGTGCCAAAAATCGCACAGTATCTTGACAACGCGCGTTTTATATCTCAAAACCGCGAATACTGCATATATACCGGCGAGCTCTGCGGCGAAAAGGTATCCGTCTGCTCGACAGGAATCGGAGGACCGTCGGCGGCTATCGCGGTCGAGGAACTTATCCACTGCGGCGCGGACACCTTTATACGCGTCGGCACCTCGGGCGGAATGGCTGCCAAAGTCGCTGCGGGCGACCTCTGTATAGCATCGGCGGCAGTGCGCGGCGAAGGAACAAGCTATGAATACCTCCCGCAGGACTATCCCGCCGCCGCGGATTTCGATGTTACCCGCGCGCTTAAAGAATCTGCCGACGGACTTTCACAGGACAGGGACGGTATGAGAAATCATGTCGGCGTTGTTCAAAGTAAAGACTCATTTTACGGTGAAACCAATCCCGAAACCATGCCGGTGGAACAGTTTTTACGGCAAAGATGGAGCGGATATCTAAAATGCGGCTGCCTGACTTCGGAAATGGAGTGCGCCGCGATATTTTCCGTCGCGCTCGCGCGCGGTGCCCGCGCAGGAGGCGTACTCACCGCCATATGGAACGTTGAGCGCCAAAACTCAGGCATTGACGAACGGCCATGTATGTCAAGCGAACGGGCTATAAAATGCGCGGTCGGAGCAATCAAAATACTTATAGAAGCCGATAAAAAATAGGGTAAAAGCATTTGCTTTTACCCTATTTTTATTTGAAGCAAGAGCTTAAAGAAGTAAGAAAATTCAAAACAGCTATTTTCACTCCTGCTGCGGGCTTTACGCTCCGCAAAGCCGATTTCGCGCCATGTCTTACGGCGCGAAAAATAAAACCCGGCAAGACTAAAATCTTTGATTTTAGCCCTTTATTACGCTCATCGGATCGACATATTCGTCGTCCTTGAGCAACTCAAAGTGCAGATGCGGATCGTCGTTTGTTTCGTAAAGCGAGGTTTCACCGATACAACCGATAACATCGCCCATGGTGACCTCCTGATTCTTTTTTACACTCACCGTGGTGTTGAGCCCGCAGTATCTTCCGACGTATCCGTTGCCGTGGTCGATTTCAATAACAACGCCCCAAAGCGCATCGTCAATAATATCGGTAACCGTACCGTCCGCCGCGGCTTTAACGGGATCTGTTACATTTCCGGCAATGTCAACGCCATCGTGTGTACGCCAGTCGTTCATAACCGATGATTTAACCAATTCGCCGTTGCTGTATTCCTGCATAATTTTCCCCGAAATAGGCATTGCAAAAGCAGTCTGTGATGAATCTGACGAGCTTTTTTGCTTTTCTGAACCGCTTTGCTTCTTTGACGAGGCGGACGACTCCGATGACCCTGACTGCGAGGTCTGCTCCTCGGACGAAGTAACCTCCAAACCGCTCTCGGCGGCGTTTGCATTTTGCGGGAAGCCCCATTCGTTCGCCGAAACCACCGCGGATGAAAGATCCATTGTTTCGGCGCCGTTTAAAATGTCTCCCGTGCGGGACACGGCGAAAAAAGCCGTAACTCCTATTGCCAAAAGGCAAACGACAAGGGAAATATAAAAGCCTTTTCCCGAAAAAATGCTCGCAGCCCTTGACCTTTTTGTCTGTCTGTGCTTCATTATATAAACATTCCTTTCTTTTCACTTTCGCCCGGTACAATTCAGCCCGAAAAGCCGTTTGACTGAAATTTGTACCTTTCAACATTATCTTTGCCGTATGCTCGTTTTTTATGCCGCCGCAAAAAAGTTTTTTTAATAACGTTTTTATTTAAAAAGCTGTTGACTAATCCGCAATAAAAAAATATAATTATAGTAGCATGGTTTTTATCTGATACATGACAGAATAAATCGGTTTTTAAAGCTAAAAGCCCGATTGCTTTGCTGTAAAGCTGTTAAAGGCGATATCAGACTTATAAGCCAAACACAAAAAATTTGGCGGCTTTTGTTCCGAATCGGTTTCGGTCAAAGCCGGAAAGGATTGAATGTTCAATGGCAAGAGTTTACAACTTCAGCGCAGGACCGTCCACACTTCCCGAAAGCGTTTTGAAAATCGCGGGAGACGAAATTTTTGATTATCAGGGCAGCGGTCAGTCCGTTATGGAAATGTCGCACCGTTCAAAAACGTTCGACAAAATCATTAAAGACGCCGAAAGCCTCATGCGCGAGCTTTACAGCGTTCCCGACAATTACAAGGTGCTGTTTTTGCAGGGCGGCGCGTCCGCTCAATTTTCGGCTATTCCGCTTAACTTTATGAACAAAAACAAAAAGGCCGACTATATCATTACCGGTCAGTGGGCTAAAAAAGCGTTTGCCGAAGCTCAAAAATACGGCGATGCCGTAGCGGTCGCTTCCTCGGCGGATAAAACCTTCAGCTACATACCGAAGACGAGCGCGTCCGACTTCAGAAAAGACGCAGACTATGTTTACATCTGCCTGAACAACACGATATACGGCACGGTCTATCATAACTTGCCCGACACAGGCGATGTTCCTCTTATCGCCGATATTTCCTCCTGCGCTTTAAGCGAGCCGCTGGATATCAGCCGTTTCGGTATGGTATATTTCGGCGCGCAGAAAAACGTCGCTCCCGCGGGACTTGTCGTCTGCATAATCCGCGAGGATCTTCTCGGAAACGCGCGCGAGGGCACTCCCACTATGATGAACTACCAAATTCAGGCGGACGCAGATTCTCTTTACAACACTCCGCCCTGCTGGCCAATATATATCTGCAAGCTTGTACTCGACTGGATTAAAAACGATATCGGCGGGCTTGACGCAATGAAAAAACGCAACGAGGAAAAGGCAAAAATCCTTTATGATTTCCTCGATTCCTCCGAGCTGTTCAAGGGCACCGTCGTCCCCGAGGACCGTTCGCTTATGAACGTACCGTTCGTAACAGGCGATGAAGAGCTTGACAAAAAGTTCGTTGCCGCGGCAACCGAAAACGGCTTTGTAAACCTCAAGGGGCATCGAACAGTCGGCGGTATGCGCGCTTCTATTTACAACGCAATGCCTGTCGAAGGCGTTAAAAAATTAGTTGAATTTATGAAAAAATTTGAAGCTGAAAACAAATAATCAAAAAGAGGTTTTACCATGTTCAATATAAAACTGCTCAACAAAATTTCCCCCGCCGGGCTCGACAATTTCGATTCTTCAAAATACGCCTACGGCGAGGACATTCAAAATCCCGACGCTGTAATGGTTCGCTCCGCAAAAATGCACGACATGCAGTTTGACGACTCTTTACTCGCCATCGCGCGCGCAGGCGCGGGGACAAACAACATCCCGTGCGACAAATGCGCTGAAAACGGCGTTGTAGTGTTCAACACTCCGGGAGCTAACGCAAACGCGGTCAAAGAACTGGTTTTGCTCGGACTGCTTATCTCGTCAAGAAAAGTTCCCGCAGCGCTCGACTGGGTCAAAGGACTTAAAGGCAACGGTGACGAAGTCACAAAAATGGTCGAAAAGGGAAAATCCCAGTTTGTCGGTCCCGAAATTCAGGGAAAAACACTCGGTATAATCGGACTTGGCGCAATAGGAATCTTGGTTGCAAACGCCGCTATTTCGCTCGGCATGAAGGTATACGGATACGATCCGTTTTTATCTGTCGATTCCGCATGGAGGCTTTCTAAGCACGCCGTTCACGCAAAAGAGCTTTCTGAAATCTATGCAAACTGCGACTATATCACCATTCATGTACCCTGCAATTCCGAAACAAAGGGTATGATTAATTCAGAGTCGTTAGCTTTGATGAAAGACGGCGTGCGCATACTCAACTTCGCCCGCGGCGAGCTTGTAAACACCGCCGATATTATCGCGGCAGCGGCGGACGGCAAGGTGTCAGCTTATGTGACCGATTTCCCGAACGACGACTTAATCGGCGCACAAAACGTCATCTGTATTCCCCATCTCGGCGCATCTACCCCCGAATCGGAGGACAACTGCGCGTTCATGGCTGCTAACGAGCTTATCGAATATCTTGAAAACGGCAACATCATTAATTCGGTAAATCTTCCGAACGCTTCCATGCCCCGCTCGACCGGAAAACGCATATGCGTTATCCACAAAAATATAAGCTCGATGGTTTCAACTATCACCACGGCGATTGCCGACAAGGGTGAAAACATTGAAAATATGCTCAACCAGTCGCGCGGTGAATACGCATACACTATTCTCGACGTATCAGAATCCGTCAGCGACGATATCGTCGGCAAGCTTTCATCGGTGGACGGAATTATCCGTGTGAGAATCATATAACCTGTAAATCCAAAAACACAATAAAGACCTGTGAAGATAATATCTTCACAGGTCTTTATTCTATTCATGTAAATGCAGACCCGGCAGGCTTATTAAAGCCCGCCGGGTTTTGTGACTCCTTAATCAACACCATCAAATAGCGAAAAGCCTAATATCAGACTATCACACAGTAAACTCGGCGTATACGTAATGATACTTTATCGTCCGCGAGCCGTTCGGATTGCCAACAGATTCGCTGTTAACCAAATAGGAATCCTTGATTCTGTATTTTCCCGCGCTCAATTCGCCGTATAACGATTTTATGTCGTATGTCTTATCAAAAACAACGCTTGGCTTCAAAATATACGCTGAATCAACAAACACCAAATTTTCTATAGCATATTCAAGCTTTGTCCACTTGCCGTTTTCGTATTTTTCAACAGTGTAGCTTTCGCCGTGCAATATTTCTTCCTTTGAGCCGTTTTTCCACGTTACCGTAAGACTTCCGCTTTCGTTTGTGTAAACGCCGTTTTTCAGCGTAAACGTAACGTTGTTCGGATTAAACGGAGTGGACGGCATATCAAATGTGTATTTATACATCGGGCAGTTTATTTTCTTTCCCCTTGCCTTGTTCATCTGCTTAACCGTAACCTTTTTGCCGTTCTTTTCCACATACAGCCTCAGCGTAGTGTCTTTTTTCATGGTCAGAATCACAGATTTTTTGCTTTTCAGCTTTTTATTCGTCTTGAACTTTCCGCTCGTGGTGTAATAAACAGTGTAGCCCTTTTTCGCCTTGATTTTTACTCTTTGTGTATAGGTGTATTTTCCGCTGTTTGTACTCACTTTATATCCCACGGGATTTTTGACCTTCAGCTTCAGCTTTATTGATTCGCCCGTCGCGGAGTTTGTTACGGTAATTGTTGCATTTCCCTTTCTTTTGGTCCTGACAACGCCGTCCTTAGTCACCCCTGCAAAATATTTTCTGCTTGATTTATAGGTGACTTTTTTGGCGTTCGTTTTAATTTGATACGCGCTTCCGGCATAGACGGTAACTGTGTTTGAAGCTACGTTCAGCAGCTTAAATTTTTTGTCCGCTGCGGACGCGCTTCCCGCCGCCGCGGGCAAAACGCTGATAAGCATGACCGCTGACAAAAGCACGGCGAGCTTTTTTATAAATTTCATAATTGTTCCTACTATATTTATTCTGTTATTCGTATATTTTATTTTTCGAAGTTATTCAACCGTAAACTCAGCGTAAATATCATAATGGTCATAGGTTTGCTGAGGCTTCTTGCTTCCCTCGGCTTCCAAGGAATAATCGGTTGCTATACGGTATGTACCCGCTTCGGTGAAATCATAATTGCTCAAATCAAATGTGTGCTCCTTGCCGGCTCCCGCTTCCAGCATGATTCCTAAATCTTCAAAAGCCAACTCGGCGGTCGGTTTAAATTCTACCCATTCGCCGTCCGTTTGCTTTTCAACTGTAAACGAATAACCGTACATCATCTCTTTGTCGGAATTATTATACCAAGTCGCATTTATGCTCCCTTTGTCGTTTGTGTAAACGGTATCTTCGAGTATCAGAGATACCCCGGTTGAATCGGAAGAGACCGCGGCGCTGCCCGAAGTATCGGAAGCATTATCGCATGCGGCGCCGATCAAGCACATTACCGCCGCTAACATTATAGCAAGCAGTGTTTTTACTTTTTTCATAAATTCACCCCCCTGTATTTGTGTGCGGTTTGACCTTTAAGATCAAACCCAACAATTTTCATATTACAATAAGCTATCCTGTGTAAAGCGATAGACCAAATGTCACTAAAATATATCCTACTTTAGTTGAATATGAATATGAACTAGTATGACCTCTATGAATAGATATTATTGAATTTTTAGCATAACCGTTATTTGCCGAAGTCAAATACACCGGTCCGCCGCTATCGCCGCTTTGAGATGAATATGAACACTTAACCAATCTTGTTAATATACTAAAATCCGCCGACACTTCCACAACTTTTCCAGTAGAAGTTCCTATATCTTTTGCCGTAGTTTTTCCATACATACCAACCGGCATACCTTTAATAATATCCGCAACCTTAACATACGCCGTAATCTTATTGCTTGTATCGCCGTTAATAGCCATTGAGGGCTCAAAACCATCGTAGCTGAACGGAACAAAAGCCGCGTCCATACTTTTTTCATTCTGCCAATGAGTCGGTTTGCCTATAGCGGCATCTAAGGCATTATATAATGTCAGTCCTTGAGTAGCAACGTGTGCCGCTGTTACAACTCCGTATTTGCCTGTTGATTTATCTTTAGCGTTAAATCCCGATGTACCTGCACCGCCGCTGCAATAAACCATTCAGCCCGGAAAAGATCCTTTTGCATCTTCAACGGGTTCATCCGTCATTGTAAATACAACTGCTTCGGAATTAAAATCTTCTGTATTTTCCTCCAAAAATTCCAAAACATCGTTCTCTTTTGAAGAATCTGTAAGTTCTATTTCAACCTTATTATCCATATTTCCCGAGCCTACGGAAACCAACGTAAATTCCTTCATATGTCCGCGAAGCGCTTTTTGTATATTCCTAAGATAAGATTTACTAAACTGCACTTTTCGGTAAATCACATCAGCGCTTTCGTCAATATTACTATCGGACATTTTCACTTCAGCCGACAGCGCCTGTTCATATTTCACTGCGCTTTGCGTACAGTCCGACGGAAGCGCAGCGCCGTACTCCGCGTCGCTTGTGTCGTCGCTTACCATGACGTTGAGTATACCGTCGTCGTCAAGATATACGTCGTAATTTTTCACATTGCCTTGCTTTCGCGCTTCCTTGATTACCTGATACTCTTCAAGACTATTGGAAACATTTTCCTGATATTCTTCGGAATCGTAATCCACCTGATTTTCCTGCAAACTTGCTTGTGAAGAAGCGTCAGCATAAGTATCGTCGGCGCCTGCGGCATAGGTAAGCGGTATCGACGACAAAGTCAACGCCAAGATAATCGCTAAAATTTTTATCTTACGCATAATATTATCCTCCTTAACAACTTTTCATTTAAATACTATCTGTCAATTCCAATGAGTACATCGGCGCCGCCTCCTCGGTGTTTTGTTACAATACTATTTACAGTTAATTCTATCTATATATATTATAACTTAGTTAAATTGATTTGTCAATATAGCTGTTAAAAATGTAGAAACTTTTTTTCGTTTTTAAAAAAATAATATATAAATCGTCAAAATTCGATAAAAACTGATAGTCCCCGGTACAAATCTAAAATCCATACCGAGGACTTAAAACTTAAAATTTTCTATTCCTGTGAAACCTTTTCAAACTGGCTCAAATACAAATCGGAGTAAAAACCATTTTTCGCCATAAGCTCGTCGTGCGTCCCCTGTTCGATAATGTCGCCGTCGCGCATTACCAAAATCAAATCGGCGTTTTTAATCGTTGAAAGCCTGTGGGCGATAATAAAGCTGGTTCTTCCCTGCATCAGATTATCCATTGCTTTTTGAATCCTGATTTCCGTGCGGGTGTCGACCGAGCTGGTCGCTTCGTCCAGAATAAGGATTTTCGGGTCGGCCAAAATCGCGCGCGCAATGGTCAGAAGCTGTTTCTGCCCCTGCGAAACGTTGCTCGCTTCTTCGTTGAGCACCATATCGTAAGCGTTCGGCAGAGTTTGAATAAATCTATGGACGTGCGCCGCCTTTGCCGCGGCTACAACCTCGTCGTCAGACGCGCCGAGCTTGCCGTATCGGATATTGTCGCGAATCGTGCCGCCGAACAGCCATGTGTCCTGCAAGACCATTCCGAACATCGAGCGCAAATCATTCCGGTCAAAATCATTTATGTTGTGACCATCGAGCAAAATCGCGCCGCCCGAAACATCGTAAAACCGCATCAGAAGCTTAATCATAGTGGTTTTTCCGGCTCCTGTAGGACCGACTATCGCAATCTTCTGACCCTCTTTTACCTTAGCTGAAAAATCGTTGATGATTATTTTATCCGGGTTGTAGCCGAAGTGAACATGACTGAACTCCACATTCGCGTTTACCTTTTCGGGTATAAGTCCGTTCGGCGAAACCTCCGGCTCTTCTTTTTCGTTCAGAAACTCAAAGATTCTCTCGGCTGCCGCCGCCGTACTCTGAAGCATGTTTGAAACCTGCGCCAGCTGGCTGAGCGGCTGGGTGAAGTTTTTGTTATACTGCAAAAATGACTGTATATCTCCAACCGATATGCTTCCCTTTATTGTGAAATATCCGCCGAGTATCGCTATCGCGGCGTAGCTGACATTGGAAACAAAGTTCATTATCGGCTGCATAAGACCCGACAAAAACTGAGACTTCCACGCCGCCTCGTACAGCTTATCGTTGTCCTTCGAGAACTCCTCTTCCACCTGATTTTGAGCGTTAAACGCACGCACAATGGTGTGTCCCGAATATACCTCTTCAACACATCCGTTCACGTGCCCCAAATATTCCTGCTGGGCTTTAAAGTGCTTTTGGGATTTTTTTACTATTCCTCCCGTTATAATGACCGATATCGGAAGTATCAGCAGTGAAACGACCGTCATAACCCAGTTTATCGAAAACATCATTATCATTATTCCGATAACCGTAACAACCGAGGTTATAAGCTGCGTCGCGCTTTGGTTTAAGCTCATTGAAAGCGTGTCGACGTCGTTGGTTATTATCGAAAGCACCTCACCGTGATTTTTCGATTCAAAATATCCCATCGGCATATGCTTTATCTTTTCGCACAATTCGCGGCGAAACCGATAGGTGAGCTTTTGCGAAATTCCCGTCATCAAAAATCCCTGAATATACGAAAACAGCGCGCTCAAAACGTATATGCACAGCAGGAAAATCAATATCCGTCCGATTTTTGCAAAATCAATGCCGCCCGTACCGCTCACCTTGGCGATAATTCCGTTAAACAGTTCCGTCGTGGCGTTTCCCAGAATTTTCGGTCCTATTATCATAAATACCGTGCTGCCTATTGCGAAAATAATTATAAATATAAACGCCGCTTTGTACTGCATCAGGTATTTTAAAAGCGTTTTTATCGTTCCTTTGAAATCCTTTGCCTTTTCACCTGTTCCTCTGGGTCCGCCGGGTCCGCCGGGTCCTCGTCTCGGAGGTCTTCTCATTTGTTCACTCATTTTCAAGCTCCTCCTTTGATAGCTGTGATAACGCAATCTGCTTGTATACCTCGCAGCTTTGCATAAGCTCCTTGTGCGTGCCGATTCCCGCAACGTGACCGTCGTCCAGCACGACTATCTGATCCGCGTTCATAACCGTGCTTATCCTCTGCGCCACTATGAACACCGTGCTGTCCGCCGTCTGCGAAGCGAGCGCTTTTCTCAGCTTTGCGTCGGTTTTAAAATCAAGCGCCGAAAAGCTGTCGTCAAATATAAGTATTTCCGGCTTTCTTGCAATCGCACGCGCTATAGACAGTCTTTGCTTTTGTCCGCCCGATACATTCGTTCCGCCCTGAGATATCGGGTTTTGATATTTTTCGGGCATAGTTTCGATAAACTCCTGAGCCTGTGCAATCTGCGCCGCAAGCTCAACGTCCTGCTTTGGCATATCCTCTCTGCCGTAGGCTATGTTCGACGCAATCGTGCCCGAAAACAGCACGCCTTTTTGCGGAACATATCCTATCTTTTCGCGCAAGCTTTTCTGAGTTACGTCCCGAATGTCTTTGCCGTCAATCAGAATTTTTCCTCCCGTCACATCGAAAAACCGCGGGATAAGATTGATAAGAGTGGATTTTCCCGAGCCGGTGCTTCCGATAAACGCTGTCGTCTGACCCTTTTTCGCGGTGAACGTTATGTTGTTCAAAACGTCCTCCTGCGCGTTCGGATAACGGAAATACACGTCTTTAAACTCTACAGTTCCCTTCTCGCTTTCATCAAATTCTTCAGGATTTTCTGGGTCGTTTAAAGAAATTCCCTTGTCGAACACCTCGGCGATACGCTTTACCGAAACAATCGCTCTCGGAAGCATTATAGAAGTCATCGAAATCATCAGAAACGCCATTATAATCTGCATGGTGTATTGAATAAACGCCATCAGGTCGCCGACCATCATACTGCCCGAGTCAATATATTTCGCTCCTACCCAAACTATTAAAATGCTTATCCCGTTCATCACAAACATCATAACGGGCGTCATTGAAGTCATAACCCTGTTTACAAACAAATTTGTTTTGGTAAGGTTTGAGTTCGCCTTGTCAAATCTTTGCTCTTCGTGCTTTTCGTTTGTAAACGCGCGTATAACCGGAAGCCCCGTTAAAATCTCGCGCGCAACGAGGTTTACTTTATCCACCTGCTTTTGAACAAGCTGGAACTTGGGCATAGTAATTGACAAAAGCACTATCACAAACGAAAGAATCACCACAACCGCAAGCCCAATCACCCACGACATAGACGCGTTTGAATTAAGCACCTTCAAAAACGCGCCCACACCGATTATCGGGGCATAAAGCACCATACGGGAAATCATAACAATCAGCATTTGTATCTGCTGAATGTCGTTTGTCGATCTTGTGATTAGCGACGCGGTGGAAAATTCGTCAAACTCGCGATTTGTAAATTTAAGCACCTTTTTAAATATTTCACGCCGCATATCGCGCCCGCAGCGCGCAGATACACGCGACGCCAAAAACGACACCGCAATCGCCGCCGCCATTGCAACAGCCGCCAACCCCAGCATTTTAAGCCCTGTCACAATAATATACATATTCTGTATCCTATCGGTATTTATCCCCGCGTTTTGATATTCCCGCTTGACAAACGCGACCTCCATCTGCTGTACGGTGGACTCGTCGTAGGCGGACAGCATTTGGGAAATCTTTTCTCTGAACTGTAAAGCCGCCTCCCCGGACGACGCAAAATACTGAGCGGCGTCGACGCTCTCGGGCAAGGATTCCAAAATCTGCGCAGTTATTTCGTTGTCTCCTGTCAGCATAGACGCAATCATAAACGGCTTTGCCGCCGCCGACTCAAGCTCCGTAAGCCGAGCGTCGGTCAAATCGGATTTAACCGCATACAGAAAATAATCGTCGGAGCTATATCCCCCAAGCTTATCAATATCGGGATTGTGTTCTTTTAGCTTTTCAAATTCCTCGCTGCCAAATGAAATCTCGGCATAGCTTGAATCTATAACCTCCTTTTCCTCATCGGTAGCAAATATTTTCATGGTATCCAGCGTACCTTTCAGAAGATATTTGGGATAGGCCGTCTGAATACCGCCCTGCTGGATTCCCACGTTGACAATATCCGAGGTGTACGACGGCAGGGACAAATCGCACATAGCCTGAACAATAAGCAATACGAATATCATAACAATGTAAACCGCCGAACGCTTCAGTATACCAAGCAGCTTTCGCATACTATCCTTCTCCTTTCTTAAATATATAATATTATAAACAAGAACGTTCAGAATCTCTGTTCTGACCGCCCCACGCCGTATAAAGCTTTAAAAGCAAAGCATAAAGCTGTTCTTTTTCGTCCTCCGATAAAACGGACATCCTCTGATTAAATATTTTATCGCGCAGGATTATATTGCGTTTGCTTTCTTCAATACCCTCGGGCGTTATCTGAACAATTTTATTTCTTCGGTCATCCGCGCTCTGCCTGCGGGCTATAAAAGAATTTCTTTCCAGCTTTGCCAAAAGCTCGCTGAGCGAAGCCGGGCGCATATACATATGCCATAAAAGCTCTCTTTGGTCGATAGCTCCTTTATCCGCTATAATTTCAAGGCATCTTGCCTGCCCGATTTTTTTAAATCCGCCTTCATCCTTCGCCATCGCGCGCTTACCCGCGGCAATCGTCATAAACATCAGCTCTACGATACTTTTATTTATATTCTCCGGCAACATGTTCATCCCCTTTCTCCTGATAATTGCCGAAAATGAAAACTCCCCTCGGCGTATAAATTTAGGTACCTTAGCAATAATATCAAGGTACCTAAATTTTGTCAACCGTCTATATAAAATATTCACCATACATTTACATTTGTTCATAATATAAAAACGAAACCCGGCAACAATAAGACCCTTTTGTTAACACACTATTGACAAAAAGTTCAAATACATATATAATAATATAAATCATAAAAACCTGTGATAAAGAATAGTAGCTTTTGCAAAACGGCAAAGAGAGCCGCTGTCGGTGAAAATGCGGCGCGCATAGCAAAAGTGAATGGGCTTTTGAGGGCGGTCCGAACATCAGTAGGCGCCGACGGATTTCCGTAGCCGTTACACTGCGGCGTATATGTCAGTATACGAAAAAGAATTTGCTTTTTGCAGATTGAATTTGGGTGGCACCGCGAAATCGTTTTTTCGCCCCAAACAGCTTTGCTGTTTGGGGCTTTTTATTTACCGAAGCTATAACACACTCAAGAAAGAAGGCAATACTATGAAGTTATCAAAGAAAATCACCGCATCCGTCCTGGCGCTTACAATCGCCTCATCCTGCGCGCTGTTCACCTCCTGCGGAAGCACCGAAGGTTCGCAGACAGGTAACACAAGCAGCAAAACCTACACCATCGGCATCGCACAATTCGGACCGCACAGCTCGCTGGATAACTGCCGAGAAGGCTTTATCGCCGGACTTGCGGACGCAGGCATTGTTGAAAACGAAAACCTTGTCATCTTAACGAAAGACGCAAATTTCGACACTTCTACCGCAAATTCAATCGCAACGGGCTTCGCTTCAAGCGAGATAGATATGATCTGCGCTATCGCGACCCCTATGGCTGTCGCCGCTATGAACGCCGCTTACGACACCAATATTCCCGTAATTTACACCGCCGTAAGCGATCCAAAGGCTTCCGAGCTGACAAGCGGGAACGTAACAGGCACCTCCGACAAGCTTCCCGTTGAAGCGCAGCTAAAGCTTATCCGCGCTTTGATGCCGGACGCAAAAAACATCGGTATACTTTACACTACCAGCGAATCAAATTCCATCTCGACTATTTCAGATTATAAAGAGCTCGCCTCGAAGTACGAGTTTAACATTGTGGAAAAAGGTATTACTCAGGCAAGTGAGATAACGCTTGCTATGGACAGCATCGTTTCCAAAGTCGACTGCATAACAAATCTTACCGACAACACCGTAGTCGGAGCGCTTGCAACAGTACTTGCCAAAGCAAACGAAGCGGGTATCCCCGTTTTCGGAAGCGAGATCGAGCAGGTCAAAAAAGGCTGTGTTGCAGCAGAGGGTATCGACTACTACGAGCTCGGCAAGCAAACGGGCGCTATGGCGGCAAAGGTTTTAAAGGGTGAATCGAAGGCTTCGGAAATGCCTTTTGAAGAGATTTCTCAAAGCTTTTTATATGTAAACCAAGAGGTTATGGATCAATTCAAGCTCACTCTGACCGACGAACTTCAAAGCCGCGCTGAATTTGTCTCGGCGGACGACGAAACAAGCAGCGAGCAGTAACCTTTATATCTTACAAAATTAACCAAACGAGGTGTGGCGCCAATGCTGATAAGCATGCTTTTGGGGGCGATTGAACAGGGGCTTATTTATTCCATTTTAGCTCTCGGAGTTTATATCACATATAAAATACTTGATTTTCCCGATCTTTCAGTTGACGGAACTTTCCCGTTCGGCGCAGTCATAACCGCTGTTTGCATAACCAATGGAATGAATCCGCTCTCAGCCATGCTGATTTCAATTGCCGGCGGTGCGGCGGCAGGGTTTGTCACAGGTATTGTGCATGTTAAATTCAAGGTGCGCGACCTGCTTTCGGGAATAATCACCATGACGGCGCTTTGGTCTGTGAACCTTGTTGTCGGCAACAACGTCGCCAATATCACAATAACCCCGACGGACAATGTGACGCTGTTTTTAAACAATTCCGTTGCCGATTCGCTGACAAATGCAGTACAGAATCTGACCGACGGTATGAACAGCTCTGCGGCGTCGCTTCTGCCGCGAACATGCAGTCAGCTTGTAATAACAATAGTGATAGTCGCCGTGGCAAAGCTTCTGCTCGACTACTATCTCAAAACCAAATCCGGCTTTCTGCTTCGCGCTGTCGGCGATAATCCGGCGGTCGTAACCACGCTTGCAAAAAACAGCGGAACGGTTAAAATCATCGGTCTTGTTATATCAAA
The DNA here is from genome assembly GCA_964536085.1 of uncultured Oscillospiraceae bacterium. Lineage (GTDB taxonomy): Bacteria > Bacillota > Clostridia > Oscillospirales > Ruminococcaceae > CAZHWR01. The sequence goes on along the minus strand of CAZHWR010000001.1, from coordinate 55,864 downwards.
CGCGCTTGTCGCCCTCGCGGGAAGCGTTATGGTCCAGCAGACGCGCGCGTACAATATAACAATGGGCACAGGTGCTATCGTAATAGGACTGGCGTCTGTCATAATCGGAATAAATCTTTTTAAACGCGCTTCTTTTATCAAACCTACCTTCGCCGTTATTATCGGAAGCGTTTTGTATCAGATATGTGTTTCGATAGCTATCGCGTACGTTCCCGAATCGGAAAGATACATGAAGCTTATCACCGCAGCTTTGTTCCTGGTGATACTGATCATCGGAAACAAAACCGGCTTTACCCGCAAAAAATCCAAACCCAAAGCGACGGAGGCGACATTGAAATGATATCACTTGAACATATCGATATGGTCTTCGGCGAAGGCACCGTAAATGAAACGCAAGTGTTTGACGATTTTAATTTTACTGTGCGCGACGGTGAATTTGTCTCGGTCGTCGGCTCCAACGGAAGCGGAAAAACCACCATGCTCAACGTGATATGCGGCAGTATCAAAAACACAGCGGGAAAAATAATAATAAACGGAGACGATATCACTAAAAAAGCCGATTTTTTCAGATATAAAAAAATCGGACGGGTGTATCAAAATCCCGCGATGGGTACCTGCCCCGAAATGACCATCCTTGAAAACATGTCCATGGCGGACAACAAGGGAAAATCGTTCGGGCTTTCGCTCGGCACCAACCGCAAAAAAATACCGTATTATAAACAGCTTCTTTCCTCGCTCGGACTTGGGCTTGAAGATAAGCTAAACATAAAGGTCGGCTCGCTTTCGGGCGGACAACGGCAGGCGATGGCTCTTTTAATGGCGACGATGACTCCGATAGAATTTCTTATTCTCGACGAACACACCGCCGCGCTCGATCCGAAAACTGCCGAAATAATAATGCAGCTTACAGATAAAATCGTCAAGGAAAAGAAGCTCACAACCATTATGGTAACGCACAACCTGCGCTATGCCGTGGAATACGGCGACCGCCTTGTTATGATGCACGAGGGCAAGGCGATAATCGACAAATCCGGCGAGGATAAAAAGAATATAGACGTTAATCACATACTTTCTGTTTTCAACGAAATAAGCATTGAATGCGGAAACTGACGATTACAAAAACGGCGCGCTGAAGCTTCAGCGTGCCGTTTTTATGTCGTTCATATGTACCGTGTTTAATGCTTGCCCTTGTCTTTCTTACTCTTTGCTTTAGGCTACGGCAGTTCAGACTCTATTTCAACAAAAAGCCTCTGCAAAAGCGCCCTGTCATCCACATCGTCCACCAAAAGCATTTCCTTAGCCCCTTTATACGGCGGTTCAAAAACCGCATCCGGCAGCAGCCTGAGCGCCGACGGCACAGGCTTGACAAGCAGTCTGTCGTCACAGACCAAGGCGGAAATTTTGCCGTGATAATAAATTATATATTCGCCCATCATCATACGATGCGTTATTCCGTCCAGCCCTGAAAGATTGTCAAGAATAAATTCAAGAAACTCCCTGCTTGTTGACACAACTAATCCCTTTCCGTATTTTTTACAGCTTATTAAAATATGGCTCGGCGCAAAAGCCACTGCAAATACGCCAAGCACAACCGACCCGCTCATCAAAGCACTGAAAAGAAACTCCGCCGACGGAATTGCCGACAGTAAAATCGCTCTGAGCAATGTATTTTTTCTGAAACTCACCGCCCAAATCGGGCAGTATGCGAGTACAAGTGCCGAATTGATTATTAAATACGCCGCAAAATTTTATCGTCATTTTATTCAAATTGAATTTTACAATCCAAACATGTCGCGGCAGATTTTCCTTCCGGTTTTGGTTTTGAATATCCTTTCATATGCGGTCTTAACCGAGCTTATATCCGCACAATCCTCGTATAGATTCACCAGAAAATCCGCTTCGACCAAAATCTGATAATCCTGACCGTCGATTCCCGAATATGTGTGGTGGTGCGCGATAAGATACAATATTCTTTCAATTTGATTTTGCAAATAGCCCGCCTTATCCAAGAACGGACGCGCAATGCGCGGTCCCTCCCGCTCCTGCAATTTGCCCGACGTATCAGAATATTCGCGCTCGCAGTATCTTATTGCGATATCGTGCAGCGCCGCCGCCGACAATAAAATCAGCATTTCATCATCGGAAAGCCCTTCGGATTCGCCGATAACCCTCGCAAAGCCCGTGACTTTTAAAGCGTGCTGTATGCGCTTTGGGTCGCCTGCGTTATAGGATACCATATCGGTCAAAAGCCGCGTCACCCCGTCGTACGGTGCGGCTCCGTTGCCGCCGGTAAGCAGTATTTCAAGCTCGCCGAAATCATCGGCGATAAAATCCGCTCCCGCGCACTCAAGCTCGCCGGGGCGCGCATAGCCGAGCTTTAAGCCTATTGATTTTATCCCGCACTCTTTCGCGCCGAGGATATCATGCTCCCTGTCGCCTATCATCACGATTCGCTTGGCGTCGGGATTTCCGAGCCGCTTCACAGCTTCTTTTATGACTTCGGCCTTTTTTACACGCGTTCCGTCAAACTCGCTTCCGCACACAACGTCAAAATAACCGCCGATATCAAAATGCTCCAAAATACGCTTTGCAAAAGCCTCCGGCTTGCTTGTGGCGAGCGCAATCGTTTTCCCGCCGGATTTCAGCCGCTTTAAAAGCCCGTGAACTCCGTCAAACAGCCGATTCTCGAATATTCCCGTATCCGCAAACCGCTCGCGGTATTTTTTTACCGCGAACTGCGCCTTTTCCTCGGATAATCCGTAAAACTCGGTAAACGAATCGATGAGCGGAGGTCCGATAAAACGTTCGAGATCGTCTAAATTATCCACGGTTATCCCGCACGCCTTGAGCCCATGTTGAGCGCATTTGGTTATTCCCTCTTTCGGGTCGGTCAGCGTTCCATCCAAATCAAACAACAGTATGTCAAACATACGCAGCCTCTATCTGCTTCCCGTCGAACCAAAGCCGCCCGCTCCCCTAACCGTGTCGGAAAGCTCGTCGGTTTCGTCAAACACCGCCTTTAAAAACGGGGTTATCACAAGCTGGGCTATTCTCTCGCCGGGGGCAACGTCTGCGCCCTTGCCTGAATGATTGTGCAAAGCCACCATTATTTCGCCCCTGTAGTCCGCGTCGATAACTCCGACCTTGTTCGCGGGAGCCAACCCTTTTTTGCTCGCAAGTCCGCTGCGAGCGTAAATAAGCCCCGCGTACCCCTGCGGAATTTCCATCACAAGCCCAGTGGGGACAAGGACTGTTTCACCCGCCGCTATCGAAATGCTGTCAGGCACGCAGGCGTACAAATCCGCGCCCGCCGAATATTCCGAGCCGTAGGTCGGTATTACGGCGTTTTCATTCAGCTTTTTGATTCTAACATTCTGTGTCATGATTGTTCTTTTCCTTTCTTCAGCCTCAGACTTAACCCGCGGCGCAAACATCGGTTTATAATCATACCTGATCATCCGACAGCGTTATGACTCTGTTTTCCTTTAAAGAACGCGCAACGTCGATTATTCTCTGATTACGCGAACCTCTGAATTTAATATTCAAGTCTTTTTCGTCCAAGTGAAATTCGCCGTCCACCAAAACGTCAATAAGCGATATCATCTCGTTTGTCGCTTCGGTGCGGATTTTGCTTTCGGGATTTATAATATCCCCGTCGAACAGATATCCCGAATAACACCAAACGGTCTTTTGCGGATACGTATTCTTTATTCTTTGCAGCAAAGGCAGAAGCGCCGGCTGGTTTTCCCTCTCAAACGGCTCTCCGCCGAGCAGAGTGAATCCCGTGATATAGTCGGGTGCGAGCGCAGAAATTATCTCGTCTATCGTATCGGACGTAAACTTCTGCCCGAAGTTGAAATCCCACGTTTCGGGGTTAAAGCACTCCCTGCAACGGTGAGTGCAGCCGCTCACAAACAGCCCGACGCGAACCCCCGGACCGTCCGCAACGTCGATTTTTTTTATTTTTGAATAATTCATCAGTATCGCCTCTTTTATCCGGCATCAAAACCGTGCAAAAAAGCCCCGAACATCAAAGTAAGGGGCTTTCGCGAATCAGTGAATACGCATCTGAAAAAATTACAGATGCAAAACTCTCGATTTGATCTCTTTGGTTTTTCCGACGTTCCAGTAGTTCTCGCCCAAATATCCGCAGGTTCTTCTGACAACGCTCATTCTTGCGTGGTCTTTATTGTGGCACTGGGGGCATTCCCACTCGTTGTCGTCGTTTATTATTATCTCGCCGTCGAAACCGCATTCCATGCAGTAATCGCTTTTAGTGTTGAACTCGGCGTACTGAATGTTGTTGTAAATGTACTGCACAACGCTTTCAAGAGCGGGAAGATTGTTCCGAAGATTCGGAATCTCAACATATGATATCGCGCCGCCCGAGGATATCTTCTGGAACTGGCTTTCAAACTCGAATTTATGAAACGCGTCGATATTCTCGCGGACGTCAACATGATAGGAGTTTGTATAATAGCCCTTGTCGGTTATGTTCTCAATTGTTCCGAAGCGTTCCTTGTCAATTCGCGCAAAGCGGTAGCAAAGCGATTCGGCGGGAGTACCGTAAAGCGCAAAGCCGATGTTGGTTTCTTTTTTCCATTTATCGCAGGTGTCGCGCAGCTTGTTCATCAGCTTGAGCGCAAACTCCTTACCGACAGGGTCGGTCTGCGGGACGCCGCGCATGAGCATTGTCACCTCGTAAAGACCTATATAGCCCAGCGATATGCTGGAATATCCGCCGAACAGGTATTTGTCGATCTTTTCGCCTTTTTTAAGCCTCGCGATAGCGCCGTACTGCCAGTGAACGGGCGAAACGTCGCTCTTTGTGCCCAAAAGCGCGTTGTGACGGCACATAAGCGCTTCAAAGCAAAGCTGCAGGCGTTCGTCAAGCAGGCTCCAGAACTTGTCGTCGTCGCCTTTTGCGAGGATTCCTATCTGCGGCAGGTTTATCGAAACAACGCCCTGATTGAAGCGACCCTCGAACTTGTAGTTTCCGTTTTCGTCCTTCCACGGCGCTAAGAACGAGCGGCAGCCCATCGGACTGAAAATGTTGCCCTCGTAATTTTCGCGCATCTTTTTGGCGCTGATATAATCGGGGTACATTCTCTTTGCCGAGCATTTTACCGCAAGGCGGGTCAGATAATCGTATTTACCGCCCTTGAGGCAGTTGTTTTCGTCGAGTACATAAATAAGCTTCGGGAACGCAGGGGTAACGTAAACGCCCTTTTCGTTCTTGATTCCCTGCAAACGCTGATTTAAAAATTCCTCGATAATCATCGCATTTTCTTCGATGTATTCGTCCGAATCGTCCAGATGCATGAACAGCGTTACAAACGGAGACTGACCGTTTGTTGTCATCAACGTGTTAATCTGATACTGCATCGTTTGGATTCCGCTTTTCAATTCTGCCGTGAGCCTGTCTTTTACCAATGCGTCGATAATATCCTGCGAAACGTCGTCGCCGCAGGCTTTTCTTATTGCCTTTTCAAACTTGATTTTTGACTTTCTCAGATATTTTCCGAGGTGCTTCAAATCGACCGACTGACCGCCGTACTGGTTGGACGCAACCGCAGCGATAATCTGCGTTGTAACATTGCACGCAACCTGAAAGCTTTTGGGCGATTCGATCATCTTGCCGTTCATTACCGTGCCGTTGTCGAGCATATCCCCGATATTAATAAGACAGCAGTTGAATATCGGCTGCAAAAAATAGTCCGCATCGTGAAAATGGAAGACTCCCTCCTCGTGGGCTTTTGAAAGCTTTTCGGGAAGCAGTATCCTTTTGGTTAAATCTCGCGAAACCTCCCCCGCGATATAATCGCGCTGGGTCGAGGCGAGAATCGTATTTTTGTTGGAATTTTCCTCGGCAAGCTCTTTGTTTTCATTTCTGATGAGCTTTAAAATCGATTCGTCAGTGGTGTTTGCCTTGCGAACAAGCGCGCGGGTGTAACGGTATATGATATAAGTTTTACACAGCGTGAATTTACCGAATTCCATCAGCTTGCGTTCGATTATATCCTGAATATCCTCAACGAGCATCCTGCTTTTGTTTTTGTGCTCGATATAGTCGAGTATCGTTTCAATCTGCTGTTCGCTTGCTCTTTCGCTTTCTTCAACCTCTGCGTTCGCCTTTCCTATTGCGGCGACAATTTTTGCCCGGTCGTAATCGACTGCTTTTCCATCCCTTTTAATGACCTGCATTTTCAATACTCATTCCTTTCCCTAAATTATACTTGCCCAAAATCCTTGGTTTCGTTATATTTTCCGCGCATTATCCGTACCCGGTAAAAGCCTATGCTTTTATAATATCGCACTCACACCTGTTTGTCAAGGAAAAATATCAAGATATTGTTTGTCATATTCCACAAAAATCTATATGTTGTGTTTGTTCCCGATCCTGATATTGCGTACTTAAAAGGAAAAAAGAGCCAAAAAACAAGGCGGGAGTCCCCGCCTTGCGTAATAATATTCAGGATTTTCCAAAGCAGTCAGTCAAGCTTCAACTTGTCAAGCGTCCTATCGATAACCTCATGGAACGAAGCGTCTGTGCAGTCCACGGTTATCTGCGCGTATTTTTTATAAAGCCCGATCCTTTGGTTGTAAACATCGAGCAGAGTGTCGCCCGGTTTGCAGGCTATCCCGCGGGTTTTTAAATTTTTGATTCTTCCGCAAAGCTCCAAATAAGGAACATCAAAAAATACGACCGTTCCCAGTCCCGACAGGTTTTCCATTCCCTTTTTGCTCAAAACAGCCGAACCTCCCGTTGCAACAACGGTTTTTTCACATTCAAGACAGGACGCCGCCGCTTCCTCGCATTTCAAAAATTCATCTGATCCCCGATTGTCGATTATGCGTTGCAGCGTCGATTTTTCGCGGTTCGAAATCACCAGGTCAAGGTCAATGAAATCGTATCCCAAAATCTTTGCCAGAACAACCCCGACTGTAGATTTACCCGAGCCGGGCATACCAATTAAAATAATATTATCTTTCATAAAATCACTCGCTTATTTGTAAATCTGCCTTCGGCAAACGCTTCAGCAAAGCCTCCCTTTGCTTATAATCCGGGAGATATTTCCCCACCAGCGCATAAAATTCCCTTTGGTGGTTTTTGTGCTTAATATGCGCAAGCTCATGTACGATAACATAATCCACCGCTTCTTTGGGATACGCCATCAGTCTGTATGAAAAGCACAGGCCGTTTTTCGGACTGCAGCTTCCAAACCGCGTTTTCGCCGAGGTTATTTTTATTCCGTTCGGATAAAGCCCCATCAGCGCGGAAAAATACTCAGTGCGCGGCAGGATATACTCCCTCGCCGCCCTTTGCAGTCCCGAAACATCGGCAAACGCCGCATTTTGCGCTTCGAGCCTTTGCCGTTTCAACTCGGCGTGCTTTTCAATCCACTCCGAGCGGCTTTGAACGAAATCATCAACAACCCGCCTGCTGACGCGGCGCGGAGCGCGCACCAGCACCGTGAGCTCGTCGGTTATTTCAAGGCAAAGGGTTTTTCTTTTGGAATATATAATTGTGTAATCGCGCATGCTCATCCTCCGATCGGAAGCAATATGCCGGGTTGCTAGGCTTTCCGCTTTTTATAGGACGACTCGGTAACCGCAAGCGGCGTTTTAAGCGCGTTTTTAACCGCCTCGCGAATCGCGGGGATATAGTTTTCGGGAATTTCATCCGAGTCAGGGACATACGACACCCGCTCGGGCGGTGTCCCCGTTATACTGCAAAACCAAACGAGTCCCGCTATATACCGCCCGAGATTATAGCTTAAATGAAAACCATCGCGCGTTAAATTGTCGCCCGCAAAGCTTGTACGCATGTTCTGGATCGCCGTACCCGCAGGAATTATAAAATCAAGCTCGGGATTGGGCAGTATTTTTTCGCACACCGCCGCAGCAATGCTTTCATACATCCTCATCTGGTCGCAGCCGTACCGCGCAAATTCAGAATGACCGCTGTTTTGCTGATACGCCCATGTCATCTGCCAGCCTATCTTTACATCGGGATTCGACACATGCTTATGAATATATTCGCAGAGATAATCAATATCCGAATTATACGTGTCCGATTCGCCGCTTAAACCGCTCACCTGATGAATCGTGACGATATCCCAATCCTCGTCGGAAATACCGTATGCTATTTCGGTGTTTTCGCGGTGAGTCCACTCGCCGTTTTCGTTTTTCTGATAATCATACTCGGCGGCTCCCGTTTCGGCATTGCCCACATGCCTTTCAAGCGAGCACCCGCCAATATAAAGATTACCGACAATCATCTTAACGTCGGCGGACTCGGCTATTTTATAAAGATAATGCGTTGCGTCCTCGGAAAAGCTGTTTCCGACTGCAAGAATTTTAATCATATTTTTCTCCTTTTGCCATTGTCAGTATTTTCAAGTATACCCCGCGCCCGCCGGTGTGTCAAGGAATGACCGCGAACGCGAATTACCGCTTGAACAACTTTTAAAAATACATTATACTGGACTTAAACCGTGTTCAAATCCGAAAATAAAAAACGAAAGATTGGGATATTTATGAAACGAATGCTTGCCGTTATCGACTATCAAAACGACTTTGTCTCAGGCTCTCTCGGCTTTGAAAAAGCGAAGTCGCTGGACAGCAAAATTGCAGCGCTCATCCGCGATTACCGCGCTTCGGGAGATACCGTCGCTTTCACGTTCGACACCCACTACAGCGACTATCTGTCCACCTCAGAGGGCAAAAAGCTGCCTGTGCCGCACTGCATCGACGGTACGGACGGCCACAAGCTGTACGGCGAAACGGCAAAGCTCATACAGCCTGACGACCCCATTTTTATAAAAAACGCCTTTGGATCAGATAAATTTTATGAATTTATAAAACAGAATGAATTTAACAAGATAACCCTTGTGGGCGTAGTCTCAAACATCTGCGTAATTTCAAACGCCGTGCTTGCGAAAACCGCCGCTCCCGAAACGGAAATATCGGTGGACGCGCAGTGCGTCGCTTCAAACGATGAATCGCTGGGCGAATCGGCTCTGGCAGTTATGCAGTCTATGCAAATTAACATAGAAAATTATCCGCAATAAATCCGGAAGCAAGGCATACAACTTCAAAACAGTGTTTTCTTCATCTTCACTATAATAATCTTGAATATAGCAGGAGTAATATTAAAAATGTATTCAAAACAAAACTCAACCGCCGAGGAACAGGAATTTCTAAGCTCGTATAACGCGGCGGACTATCCGCGCCCGAGCGTTACAGTCGACAATCTGATATTCTCTCTTGAAGATAGTTCACGCCCCGAACTTTTGCTGATAAAGCGCGGCAACCATCCTGAAAAAGGCAAATGGGCGCTTCCGGGCGGATATATAAACCCCTATGAAACCGCGTTAGCCGCCGCAGCAAGGGAGCTCAAAGAGGAAACCCATATAAACGGCCTTACACTTTATCCCATAGGTCTTTTCAGCGACCCGGGCAGGGACCCGCGCGACTGGACGATGACGAGTGCCTACGCCGCGTTCGCCGATAAAAATTCACTGTCCGTAAAAGCGGACGACGACGCAAGCGATTCAATGTGGTTCAAAGTGGCGCTCGCTCAAAACAGCGAAACGGCAGAGCTCACCCTGTCGTCCGACAGCGAGAAATACAAGGCCAGTCTCAACTGCCGCAAGCGCGGCTCAATGCTCGGAGCAGTTTACGACGTGGATATCATCTGCGACGGCGGGCTCGCATTCGACCACGCTAAAATCATAGCCAGCGCGATGCTTTTGATAAAAGAGCGCGGAGCGATTTAAATAATATTTGCACAAACAATTCAGCCGTCGGCGTTGCCGACGGCTTTTTGCATTTGACCGATGATAATCTTTCAGTATATCAATTCTCTTTTTTATCCGCCTTAACAGTCACGCTTTTTCCTGCAAACACATCCGCTACCTCCACAATCGAGATATACGCCGATTTATCTTCAGCGCGCACCAGCGTTTTCATTTTTCCTATCTGGAAGCGGTTCAAAACAACGTACACCATCTTTCTTGGCGAGTCCGAGTAATATCCGTTTGCGTCCATAGTCGTTATCCCGCATTCAAATTCCTCGGACAGCGCACGGCAGACCCCTTCGTGACGCTCGGTGACTATAAGCGCCGCCTTTGACCTGTCGATACCATCGACGATGAAGTCTACCGTTTTTAAAGCCGAATAATAGGTTACTATCGAATACAGCGGCAATATCCAGCTCCCGAGCACAACGCCGCAAAGAACATACAGTAAAACATTATATATCATCACAAACGTTCCCACGGTTATTCCGAGCTTTTTTGCAAAAATAACCGCCAAAACCTCTATGCCGTCCATCGCTCCGCCGAACCGTATCGCAAGCCCGCTTCCCAATCCCGATATAAGTCCGCCGAATACGGCGCACAGCAAAAGATCCTCACCCGCCAGCGGCGAAGCAATAGTCACGTCCACCGGAAGAACATCGGTTATAAGCCATGCGCTCAATGAATAGATGACTACCGTATAAATGGCGTAAACCGTGAATACAAATCCCTGCTTTTTATAGCCGTATAAAAACAACGGTATGTTGAGCACAAGCAGAAAAAACGACAGAGAAAACTGCTCAGGCGTTAACTGCGAAAGGAAAATCGATGTTCCGGATATACCGCTGTCGTATAAATTTACAGGCGCTATAAACAGCGTTACGCCCAAAGCGTTTATTATTCCCGCAAGCGTTAACGCTAAGATACTTTTAATGCTTAAACTGCCGATAAGTTGTTTTATATTTGCCATTTTGCTCCTTTCCTCAGCGTATTAAAAATTCCCTCGTATTTATATTACTGTAAATAACCGTTATTTTAAACGCATACGCCGCAAATAATTTATGAACAAAACATTAAATCGCAAAAATTTGAGGGAATTATAAAAAAATATGCAATTTCTATTGACAAACGCGTAACATATGAATATAATTACATATGAACAGATGAAAAAATGTTAAAATGATTGGTGCACCCGAAAGGAGCGAATCTCAATGCCTGCTGACGATAAAATCAAAACCGCTAAAAGCCCGACTGATTTTCTTGCGGCAAGGGAGGACGTTGTTAAAAAAGTTCTCGCCGAACAGCCCGCGGACGAATATCTTTACGATTTAGCCGAGCTTTTCAAGGTGTTCGGCGATACCACCCGCATCCGCCTGCTGTACGCGCTTTTTGAAAGCGAGCTTTGCGTGGGCGATATGGCGCAGCTTTTAAGCCTTACACAGTCGGCGGTGAGCCACCAGCTGAAGATTTTGAAAGATGCAAAGCTGGTCAAATTCCGCCGCGAAGGTAAAATAATATTTTACTCTCTGGACGACGACCATGTTAGAACAATGCTTAGCATGGGCATGGAGCACGTTGAGGAATAAAAATAAAGACAAACTGATTTCTGTACCGTCGGGTTTTGCAAAAGCAAATCCGCGCCGTACAAATTAAAATTTTTTTCACCATCTGCAGATAGGATGATACATTATGAAAAAAACATATAAAATCGAGGTTGACTGCCCGAACTGCGCGGCGAAAATGGAGGAAGCCGTTAAAAACACCGACGGCGTTAAAGACGCGGTGCTGAGCTTTATGACATTAAAGCTCAAGGTGGAATTTGAGCCCGAGGCGGACGTTCAAAGCGTTATGCAGACAGCCCTTAAAAATTGCAAAAAAGTAGAAAGCGACTGCGAAATCTATATATAAGCCGCCGGGATTAATGCGCGGTAAGGAGAATAATTATGAACCAAAAGCAAAAACGCGTATTCGCTCGAATTATTGTCTCATTTGCGCTGTTAGCCGCCGTTTGGATTTTAGACTCCGTTTTTAACCTCAACATATATCTTCGCGCCGTATTATATCTTATTCCGTACTTCATAATAGGATATGACATTCTTAAAAAAGCGGTAAAAGGGATATTTTCAGGGCAGATTTTTGATGAAAACTTCCTGATGGCAATCGCTACAGTAGGCGCAATACTGCTTTGCGATTTCAAAGAAGGCGTCGCCGTTATGCTGTTTTATCAGATAGGCGAGTTGTTCCAAAGCGCAGCGGTCGGCAAAAGCCGCAAAAATATCGCGGCGCTTATGGATATACGTCCTGACTACGCCAATATAATTAAGGACGGCAAAATCGAAAAAATCGACCCGGACGAGGTCGAAATCGGCACAGAAATCATCGTCAATCCCGGCGAAAAAATCCCGATAGACGGCATCGTTGTAAACGGCAGCACAACGCTTGACACAAGCGCGCTCACGGGCGAAAGCGTTCCGAGAAGCGTCAAAGCCTCAGACGAGGTTATAAGCGGCTGCATAAACATCACAGGAGCCGTCACACTCAAAACAACCAAGGAATTCGGGGAGTCCACAGTTTCAAAAATACTCGACCTTGTTGAAAATTCCAGCATGAAAAAATCAAGGTCGGAAAACTTCATAACCCGCTTTGCAAAATACTACACCCCTGCCGTTTGTATAAGCGCGCTCGCACTTGCGGTTTTACCGCCGCTTATACTGCTGATATCGGGCGGCTCGCCGATGTGGACCGACTGGATAACCCGCGCGCTGACCTTTCTGGTCATAAGCTGTCCCTGCGCGTTGGTTATATCCATCCCGCTGAGCTTTTTTGGCGGAATAGGCTGCGCTTCCTCAAACGGCATACTGGTCAAGGGGTCAAACTATCTGGAAGCCTTGTCGCAGGTCAAGTGCATGGTTTTTGACAAAACGGGAACGCTCACCAAAGGTGTTTTTGAGGTCACAGGCATAAACCCCGAACCGGGCTTTACCGACAAACAGCTTTTAGAATCGGCGGCATACGCCGAAAGCGCGTCCTCACACCCTATCAGCCTCAGCCTGAGAAAAGCCTACGGCGAAAAATTAGAGCTTGGCAGAGCGTGCTATATTGAGGAGATTGCCGGTCACGGAGTCAAAGCGACAGTCGACGGACGCACGGTTTTTGCAGGCAACGCAAAGCTTATGGAAAAAGCGGGAGTTAAAACCGCTCCCACGGGCGGCGGTCAAACAGTCGTACATGTTTTAATAGACGGTGAATACGCGGGATTTATCACCATATCGGACGCTGTAAAGCCGTCCGCAAAAAGCGCAGTGGAGCTGCTTAAAAAATACGGCGTTAGAAAAACAGTCATGCTCACGGGCGACAGTTCCGCAGCAGCGGATAAAATCGCCGCTCAACTCGGCATAGACGAGGTTAAAAGCGAGCTTCTGCCCAAGGACAAGGTGACCGAGGTTGAACGCCTCTTGTCAGCCTTACAGCCTAAAGAAAAACTCGCGTTTGTGGGCGACGGCATAAACGACGCCCCGGTTTTGTCCAGAGCGGACGTTGGAATCGCCATGGGCTCGCTCGGGTCGGACGCGGCGATCGAAGCCGCCGACGTTGTTTTAATGGACGATGACCCGAAGAAAATCGCACTCGCTTCACGCATATCCGTCCGCACGCTCGGTATCGTCAAGCAGAACATCGTTTTTGCGCTGGCGGTTAAGCTTGTCTGCTTAATACTCGGCGCGCTCGGAATCGCGGGAATGTGGCTCGCGATATTCGCAGACGTAGGCGTTATGGTTATCGCCGTACTAAACGCGTCGCGCGCACTGAAAATAAAAAATAAAGAATAGGTGTTATATATGCCGATAAAAAAGCGTCTTAGGGGCATCAATTCCTAAGACGCTTTTTGTTATTCCGAGAATTATTATTTTTTCGGCTTTGTAAATACAAGCAGCTTGCTGAAAACAAAATTCAGCACCAAAACCACTATGTTCGCGATTATCTTTGCGATCCACTCCGCGCTCCCGAAATACACTATCAGCGGAACAGCTATCATCTCCAGCACAAAGGTAACTCCTCTTGCACCGAAGAATTTGAGCATCTCCATGCTGCGGTTTTTTATTCCCCTGACCTGTGAATCAAAAACACATTTAGCGTTTACAACATACGCAAACAGTATCGACAGTATTATCGCGACTGCGTTGGATATGTTAAGCTCCCATTTGAAAGCATACACAAACAGATTGAAGCAAACAAAATTAACAAGCGTGGTAAGCCCGCCGAAAAAAACATACCGCACCATTTGATTTGCATAAAGCTTTTTTATCACCGCGCGCAGCTTGTCCATAATAAAGTCTTCCCCCTTTTGCTTTACAATAACATTATACCCATCAGGCTGAGTATGTCAAACAAAATACGGCGCGGTCAAACCAACCGAGCCGTATTTTGTCTATTTTACATATCCGAACGCCGTGTTATAGCAGGCTATAATATATTCAAGCGGCAGAATACAAATCAGCGTATATATTACCGCTCCCGTTACACAAGCCGGGCGCACAAGCTTGACCGTTTTTAAAGGTAGACATCTATTTTACGGCGGTGGGAATGATCGACATTCCTACCGAAAAGGAAATCCAAGCGATGGTTGAGGAAATACGGAACAACCCGCAGGATTTCAAGTTCGTAGCATAACGAAAGATACGGCGCAGCACCTTTATCGGTACTGCACCGTATCCCCTACATAATTACTTCCTTATCTGGCTGTATCAATTTGCCGCGCGTTTTTATCGGATTATAAGAATTTATTTTACATTATATGCTGTTTGACCATTTAAGCAAGACCGCAGTCGTCGTAATCCTTCCACTTTTCGTTATATATGCGTTCGCTGTAGCGATGCCAAATCACATATGCAAAAGAGGTAGCGATAAACGCCGCGCCCAAAAGCACGGAAACAAGCGAAAAAACCTTTGAATTGGCAGGCTTTTTATTTGACCGTTTACAACTCATTACTTAATCATTCCTTTCAAACAGCCGGTTTATTTGCTAATATCCGGAAAGCCCAAACGCCGCGGCGCTTAAGCCTGTTCCCTCTAATATAATTACTGTTTTTAATTGTATTCCAAACCGCACAAAAAGTCAACAAAAAAAGCAGCACACCGTGAGGTTATAGGCGGGAGCTGCTTACTTTCGATTAATGATAGGTTCATTGACTATCCGTTAGCGCGCTTAACAAGCTGAGACTTCTTTCTCGCAGCCGTGTTTTTGTGCAAGATTCCTTTGGAACAAGCCTTGTCGATAGTCGATATCGCGGTTTTAACGACTGCGTCCTTGTCGGCAGCGCCCGATTCGATAGCCGCGTTGGCTTTTTTAAGAGTTGTTTTAAGATTGGAATTTATTGCCTTATTTCTTAAAGTTTTGGTTTCGATTACTTTAACTCTTTTCTTAGCGGATTTAATATTCGGCACTTTTTGGCACCTCCTTCACATAAAACCTGTTATTAAACATAAAATATTTAAAACAGCTCGTAAAAGGACAGGCATTACAAAAGCGGGTTAATCTTCTGAAATTCCTAAGACACGCCCAATTACGCAACATTAGTAATATAATATCATCCATTGAAAAAAAAATCAATAGGAAATTTATAATTTGTTTAAAGAAGTGATTTCATGAATCCAAGAACAGACTTAGCCGTTGAAAGCTTTGATATTTCATCTTCTGCCCCTAACGGCGTAACAGTTGACAAACGAACCAAAAACGGCGTTAAGATTACTGCGGTAACAGTGTCCGATAAAAGCGCCTCGGAACAGCTTAACAAGCCGTGCGGGGAATATATAACGCTTGAAATGGGCGACTTCAAAACAATAAGTGATGATTTCAAAGCTCAAACACAGGCGGCGGCGGACGAGCTGACGCGGCTTTTGCCAAAAAGCGGGACGATTTTAGCGGCGGGTCTGGGCAATTCCGATATAACCCCCGATTCTATCGGCCCTATTGCAGCGTCGATGATTTTTGCGACGAGGCACATTCCCGAAAATCTCGCCGACAGTATCGGACTCGGCAGAATACGACCGGTCGCCGCGGTATCTCCCGGCGTTCTCGGACAAACAGGAATCGAAGCCGCGGAGATGCTCAAAAGCCTTTGCGATTCTATCCGACCCGCCGCCGTAATAGTGATAGACGCGCTTGCCGCCGCGAGCATTTCTCGCCTCGGCAATACATTACAACTCACAAACGCAGGTATAGTCCCTGGCTCGGGAGTTCAAAACGCCCGTGCGGAAATAAGTCGCAGCACCCTCGGAGTCCCTGTGGTCGCCATTGGGATACCGACAGTTGTAGACTTAAACTGCGTTATAAACGAGCTCACAGGAACAGACTCCGAAGGCAAGACGGCGCAAAACATGATGATAACTCCGCGGGAAATAGACGTAATCGCCGAACGGGCCGCGAAAACTGCCGCCTTTGCCGTCAATCGCGCGCTTTTTTCCGAGCTTGATTTTGAAACGCTGGAAGCCATAATAGCATAAATCTACGCTTGAATCGAAGAACATTCAGTAAAGCCCTGCCGACGCTATAGCATAAATAATACCTCCCTAACATAATTATTTATTGTCAACCAGCAGTTTCAACGGAGGTAATTCTATGCGGACAAGACTTTCCCGCCGCAAAACAAGCGGACTTCTAACTAAAATCATATTGATGCTTTGCAGTCTCGCGGCGTTTCCGTTTTTGGTGTATATCACTATCACAAACATGCCCGGACTTACCGCCGCCGCGCAGAAAATGGCGGTGCTTGCGGCGGGAATCTCCATGCCGGAGGGAACGGCGGCGATGTTTGAATCAGCGACGGAATCGTCCTACACTTCTGCAAACGAGCAGGTAGAATCGGAGCTTAATGAAATTTTTTCCTCCGAGACAGCGTCAGAAGCGAGCTCCGCCAAAGCCGTGTCCTCAGAGACCTACTCGGCAGACACTTCCTCCAAGCCGAAAAATGCCGGAACTATCAACCGCGTAACCCTGACCGCTGGAAGCGCGCCGACATATATCGCGCTTTCAAACGGCGCTTCAATCAAAAACTGCACCTCGCTTTCATACAACAAGGTCAAAAAGACCGCTAATCAAAAACCGAAATTCGTAATAAGCGGAAACGGCGACCCCGAGGTTCTTATCATGCACACTCACACAACCGAAAGCTACGAGCCGTACACCCGAAATTGGTTCGACCCTTCGTATAGTTCCCGCACGACTGATAAGACTAAAAACGTCGTATACGTCGGGGATAAAATCGAAGCGGAACTCCAAAAAAGCGGCATAGGCGTACTGCACGATTTTACGATACATGACAGCCCGGCTTACACCGGCTCTTATGAGCGTTCCGCAAAAACCGTGAAGAAATACCTGAAAAAATACCCCACTATAAAGGTTGTTTTGGACGTTCACCGCGACGCCATCCGACCCGACAGCAAAAACCGTACCGCGCCCGTCGCGAAAATCAACGGCAAAAACGCGGCGCAGGTAATGATAATAAGCGGCTGTGACGACGGTACAATGGACTATCCAAACTATCTTGAAAACCTGAAATTCTCATCTATGCTTGCCTCTCAGGCGCAAAAGGACTATAAGAATTTAATGCGCCCTGTCCTGTTTGACTACAGATTTTACAACCAGAATTTAACAACAGGCTCTATTTTGCTCGAGATGGGCTCCGATTCAAACAGCCTGGAAGAAGCGGCATACGCAGGTGAATTGATCGGCAAATCGCTGTCAAAGGTGCTGCTGAGCTTAAAAAATAAAAAGGAATAAATCTATGAAAAGCAGTTTAAAAATATTTCTGTCCGCCTTTGTTATAACATTCTCGTCCCTGTTAAGCGCACTGTGCTCATATAAAATATACTCCTCCTGCGAGCAGGTCATAAGCGGACAATCACCTGAAATAACCGTACAAAAGACAGGACACAGCGGAACATTATATGTAAGCGCCGGAGGCAAAACATACGAACTGGATACCGCCGACTGGCAGGACCTTCTGTCGCTCGCAGTAAATGAAATCAAAACGCACGGTGCCGAGCTTCCCGAGGCAGTATCCGCCGTTTATTACGCAAAACAGCTATTCGATGAGCTGAACAAAAGCTGACAAATAAAAGCTTCATGAAAATTAAAAGATAAGAAATTTCTAATCAAAAACGATCCTCCCGATTATTCGGGAGAATCGTTTTTTGCTTTTATTGTACGTTACTTTTTCAGCGTTGCAACGCCTTTTTTATTGGTCTTATAAGTCTTCTTCCCAACCTTGATTTTCTTCTTATTTTTCTGTACTACGCCCTTTTTGTTGACAACATAGGCTTTCTTGCCAATCCTGACAAGCTTGTTCTTTGTACCTTTCTGCACAACTCCAAGCGTATTAACTATATACGACTTAACTCCGACCTTGACAAGCTTATTTCCGCTTGCTTTTCTCTGAACTACTCCGTTTTTGTTTACAACGTAGGATTTTGTTCCCACCTTGATAAGCTTGTTCTTTGTGCCTTTCTGTACTACTCCGCTAGCGTTTACGATGTAGTATAAGCTTTTTATCTTAACGACCTGCTTTTTGCCTGTCTTAACATATCCGCCTACTACAGCATATGTCTTGCCCGAAACTGTAACAATCTGCGTGCCCGTGACCTGCTTACCGTTTACATACAGTACCGTCTTGCCGTTTACTGTAGCCGTACCGTTTGTAACCGCGGGAGTAGTAGTGACCGTTCCCGTGCTTCCCGAACCGGGAACCTTAACAAGACTGTTTATCGCATTCGTCAGCGCGGCGGACGCTTTATCAATTGTGCTTCGTGTGGCATTTACATCAGCCGCAGCGTTCTGAGCCGCTGTAACAGCATCTGTCACGTTCTTGTAGCTGTCCTGTGTATAAGCGCTTGCATTAAGCAACTGCGCACTGCTGATAAGCTCGTTTAGCGCCGTCAAAGCCTCATTACTGAGCAATTCATTGATTGCTTCTTCAAGAGCGCTGTTTGCCTTATCAACATCTGCTTGCGAGGCATTTTCATTATCCACAGTATCCTGTGCTGCCGTAACAGCATCGTCCACAGCCTTGTAACTGTTTTGTGTATACAAGCTTGCATCAATCGACTTCGCTTTACTGATTGTCTCTTTCAGAACAGTCTTATCGCCTTTTTTGACTAAACTGTCTACAGCGCTTTGTAATTCATTCTGCACTTCGTTGACCTCAGCCTGCGTGGCGTCAGGGCTTACCATAAGAGCCTTTTCGAGCGCCTCGGTGACCGCCTGCATGCTGTAAGGAGTATATAAGTCCGCATCAAGAGACTGTGCGGCTTTTATGGAAGCACTAAGCTGTGAAAAATCTACCGGTATCTCATCCGCGGAATATGTGTAGTTTGTCAAGAATACATGTGCCGAAAAACGTCCTCTGAATCCGATGGTACGGCGATCCAGCGAGCCCGGATAATCGGAAATATCCACATTTGATATCTGTTTCTCACTGTCGAGATAAACATCTAAGCTGTCGTCATTAACATAAACCGACAGATTTGCAGTACGCCCCTGGTTGTTTGTGAAATAATTCGCAACCGTCTTCTGCGCCAGCGTGCCGGTGTATTTTTTATCCTTCCAGTTATATACCTTGATTAGAATTCCTCCGCTTGCTCCTCGCTCAAGCTGAACTCCAATGCCGTCTATATCATCGTTTGAGTCGCCAAAGTCATTAAGCTCTGCGCGAACCAACAGACCCACGCTGAAGCCGCCCGTTCCCGGAAGCTCGATATCGCACGAAACCGTTCCATTGATAAATTCAACGTCGTTCAAGCTGGCCTTTGTGCTTCCGACCAGACCGTTATTAAAATCGATACCTCCGTTTTTCATCTCATATCCGTGACCCAACGAACCCGAATAAACCGTGAAGGTGTTTTTATTGATCGGGGTTGCTCCTTCAGCAAGCGCTGGCTGATTAATAATGGTCTCGGAAACAAAAGCATGTCTAATAGAATAATTTTGATAATCCGCCGTGCCGTTCATTACCCTCATTCCGACTCGTCCGGACATAATCGGCTGATCTGTATCAACATATTCTATCACTAATTCATCATCCAAATACACAAAAATATAAGCGCCGTAAGCCAATACTTTAAGATTGTAAGCTTTGTTGAGAGAAATAGGTTTGGATACGGATTTAAGCTGTTTCCAGTTAAACATCTGCTTTCCGAGATGCACGCCTGACTGGTTTATATACGCATAATATCCATAACGATAATCCGGGCTGTTACAGCCTCCGATTCCGATGTTCGCATCCGATGAATCAGTTGCATATTTAACTCTGAATAAAAGTCCCGCGTCCGAGCCGCCTTTAAACGTAATATCGGAAGAAATCATGTAATCTCCCATATACTCGCTTCCGTACAGCGCAGAAGACCATGTCCCGCCGTTTGTTGCGGAAATCGTAGTAGCGTTTTCGCTCCACGTTCCCTCAAGCCACTCAAAATCAATGTCCTTTTGAGTGAGTAAGTCACTATAAACCTCCGCCTGCTTTGTGAGCTTGAGCGAATATACATCCGCTGTTCCTTTCTCGACAGCTAGAGTTATTTTCGACGCAGATTCATCGATCACCAAATCACGAAAAGCGTCTGTAGCGAATGTTCCGAGGCTTGAAAGCCCGATATTTTCTGCGGCAAGTACGCCGTCCACGCTTATTGAAACCGTTGTACCCTCGGTAGCGTTCGCCAAAATTTCCGCTGAATAGTGCGCGGTTTCCTGAGGGTTGATGTTAAACGTTATGCTGTCGCCTGCGGTCATACCCTTGATATAGTTGCTTGTGATAGTCGCGCCCTTGCCGGAAACGTCGGGATTAGTGTTGGTGGTGGAAAGTGTGCCGATTTTAAAATCCCTTGAAGCTTCATTAGCATGAACCGCGTCCATCGCGCTTCCTGTAGGCTTTGTGCTCTGCGCGTCCTCGTTGCCGTTTACCGTACTGCTGAACGCGGTGTATTCCGCTTTAAGCGTGCAGTCTGCCTGCAAATATCCGATTTTGCCTGCACCGAGATTCGCATCGGTTGTTATGAGCAGACGGTCGTCTGAATAAACGTCAAACGTTCCGTTCTCCGCTTTAACGGTTATTTTCAAAAGCTCTGAGCCTGTATATACATACTCTGTGGGAAGCTTAGCTGTCTTTTCCGATTCAACGCCGTTCACGACTGTTTTGAAATGAAGCAGGTTGGTTGTAGGAGTAATGTAAGCGTATGCGTAATTATCGTCGTCCTTATAAGACACTATCGCGCCCGCCTCGGTTGAATTTCCCCAGTCGCTTATTCTAAGATTGAACTCCGCTGTGTAATCCTCGGGAGTCGTTTTCTTCGACAACGCCTGTGAGCCGCCGCTGAGCGTCATGACGCCGTTTGCAACATTTGCTGTTCCGGAAAAAGTCAGCATATCCCAATTGTCCGCATTTTCCATTCTGTCGTAAAAATCGGGCATTTTCGGATTGTCGGTCTCCCACCATGTGGGACCCTGAACCTCTAATTTCTCACCGTTAAATACAATTCGGTCGATATTCAAACGGCGCTCGGGTGCGTTCGTGTTGGAAACAAGATTATGATAAACAATATAACGGCTGTCAAGGTCAGGACCGACTACCGTGCTGTTGTGTCCGAGACCTGTTATTCCCTCTTCCGTGTTGATAAGTATTCTGTTTTCGGTCGGTTCCTTAAAATCGGTAGGAGTGTCGCCTATGGCGTATTCTACCATATAGTTGTCCGCCAATACATGGTTGCCGGTATAAGTCATATAATACTTTCCGCCACGCTTAAATATAGAAGGTCCTTCCGTCCAGTGGTTGATTATCGTTGCGCCCGGAATCTGCAATTTTCCCTCTGTTGCAGAAAGCATATTATTGTTTAAAAATCCGTACTCTATGCAACTGTTTCCCGCATGAAGGAAATACTTGGTAGCAGCTTCGTCGTCGTCGATATAAACGCTGCCGTCAATAAGATCGTCAGAAATAGTGAACGTATCACACTGGCGCACAAACGGTCCTGTTGGGCTTTCAGACACCAATGTGCGATGCTGATCGCCGCCGGGAGCCGCTGTATACATATAGAAATATCCGTTCCAGTATGTGACCTCCGGCGCATATGCGCCTGTTATGACCGAGTCGCTCGTCGGAACACAGTCGCCCTCAAACGTCCAGTTGACCATATCCTCTGAGCTCCACACTCTTACCGAAAGCTGTCCGTCAAGTGAAGAGCAGTAAAGGTAATACATACCGTTGTATTTCATGATAAACGGGTCGCCTATACCGTATTCAACGGTAGTTGATGCCCACTGGTTTTCAACGTCGCTGCCGTTTATGTACGCAAGCGGAGTAACGCTTGAAGCCGCGATTGCCGCAGTTATCACTAAACTGATTACCCCTTTCAGCGCTTTTTTTAAATTCATAATCCTTTCTCCTTTCAGATTTTGAGCACGTCCGCCCATTTTGTCTTACTATATAATACACTTTTATTAATTAAAGTAAACAACGTGCGGGATAAATCAGCATTATTTACTGTTTGTTCCCTAAACTATAGACATTTTGTACTAAAATCATCCGTCAGCATTAAACGCCTGACTGTTATTATCCGTCACGGGCTCATATCGTATGTATTCCTCCTGCTCGAACGAGCTTGCCGCATCGCTCATAAATCCATACACCTGATCTCTAAGCTTTTGAGCGGCGCGGTATTTTGAAAGCGTATTATCGGGATATATAGGATTGCTCACAACAAAGGTCACCGCTGGTCGTTTAAGGATCGCGCCCAATATACCCTCTCGTTTTCTGTAGGTCGCCGCCGCCGCTATTACCGGTGCGTTTTTCTCAACAGGATATTTGAATGACGTCGCTTTGAACGGACGGATTTTAGTGCAGTACGGCCAAATATGCGCCTCCGGAAAAATTGAAACGCAATTCGCACCGTCTATCCGATGAAAAACCGTATTCATAAATTCAGGAAACGCCCGCAGGCTTGTCGGTATGGGAATACAGCCAAGCATAAGCACAACCTGCTTTAACCCTGTTATCGAAACCGCGTCCGCCCCCGCGACGGGATACACCTTTTTGGGAAACGCCGCTACCGGCAGAAAAAACGGATCAAGCAACTGGGTGTGATTTGAATATACGAACACTCCTTTATTCCACACCTTGAAAAACGCTTTACGGTTTTCAACCTTAAACCCGAACACGACTTTATCAATTATAAGCGCAATAGGCAGCGCAACTGCATAATACAACAAAAACGCAATCAAATTCCACACGGGATTTTTATTGCGGTATTTAAAGCTCTCGTCCACCTTATCCGCCTTTATATCGGTTTTGGCAAAATCGTCGTTTAAAATATCAGAATAATATCGGATCTTCATTTAAAATCCTTCTTTCCTGAATTTTTAGCGTCGATAAACATCCTCTCCATTTTATCCATACAGCTTTCAAACGAAAATTTTTCTGAAAAGCCGAGGTATTCGTCGCGGCAGCGCCGCTTTTCCTGAGGGTGTTCAATCCAATAATCTATTTTATTGGCAAGGTCGTCAGGATCGTTGCACTTAAAAAGGTTGTTGTCAGTCAGTGCGAACGCCTTTGTCGCGCTGCGCGACGAATCCGATATCACCGGGACAAGTCCGCACGCTATCGCTTCCAGGCACGCGATAGCCTCTATTTCAATTTCCGCGGGATGAACATATAAATCGCAGGAATTTATAAGCTTTACGAGTTCGTCGTGAGAATAAAATCCGAAAATCGGCTGATGCTTCAGAACTTTTTTGCTGTATTCCATCAAGCGTTCCTTCTGCGGACCGTCGCCCGCGAAATAGCATCGGATAATATCTGCGTGTTTACAGCGGCTCACAGCGTCAATCAAAACCTTATGGGACTTTTCCTTCGACAGTCGACCCGTAAACAATATTTTAAACGTTCCGTCATTTTTTTCATTTACAGGACGGTAAACAAACTCACTTCCGACACCGTTGGAAATAATGTAATGGTTTGTGGGACCGACCTCACTTTCAAAAACATCGCATATGAACTGCGTGGGATAATGCACCGCAAAGCAGTATCGGTACAGATTTTTGTAAAACACCGAATATGCGATTTTATTCGCCAAGCCCACGTTCATCATAAAAATATGGTTTGTAAAATTTTCCGCCTGACAATGAAACCCCGCGGTAACCGGGATATCCATCTCCGCTGCCTGCCTCGCCGCCGCGCTTCCCAACGCAAACGGCAGCATTATATGCACCACATCCGCCCCGATTACCGCCTCGCGGATTATATTTTCATCGGGCTTTGCAAGCGCCACTCCGTTTTTGGCAATATAGTCGTTGAGCATGTTCCCAAAGCTGTATGTTGGAACGATATAAAAGTTCTTTTCGCCTTCATGCGCTTTGTCCGAGCACACAATTCTTACGGTATGCCCCTTTTTGCGCATGCTGTCTATAAGATTCATCGCAGCCAGCGTCGTCCCGTTATTGGCGGCTCCCAAAACATCACAAACTATCGTTATTATCATCCAATGTCCCCTTAAATGGTTTATACGAAAATTATATCAAAAAAAATATTAATAGTAAATCGGCATATAACACAAAATATCCGTTTTGCGTTACTGTGCTGTTTTCACCGCGGCTCACCAAGCGGCATATTATTTTATTGAGAGCAATCAATTTATAATTCTGTTCTCGGCGAACCGGCTGATTATAAAACACGAGCCGTTTTTCCGGACTTTAAAAATTAAAGTCCTTTAGGTTACAGGAAGGAATGATCATATTAATGATGAACAATAATTTTTCATGCGATTCATGCGGTCAAAACGATCTCTGCGATATTAAAAGCAGCGATAAATGCTCAGACCGACCGCTTGCCATGGCGTATGTCGAATGGCAAAAGTGGCAGAACGTTTATCCCGCAGAGGTGGGCTTTGAACGCGGCACTATTTTCGAAGACCTTGATCTGCCGTTTATAGGGGAGGAGGCAGCGTGTGATGTGTGACCGCGAATCACTTCTCAAAAAAATACAGATATGCGACTTTGCGCTGGTTGAATTGAACGAATATCTGGACACCCATCCCGACTGCCAGTACGCGCTCGCGAGCTATCGCGAGCATCTCGCTTTATCAGATGAGCTCAGACAAAAATACAACAATCTCTACGGTCCCATCACCGCACGGGATTTCGATTGCGACAGAACATGGGCATGGGTAGACAATCCGTGGCCGTGGCAGAGCGAATATGACAACGACAACGAATGCAAATGCAGGAGGGACAAATAATGTGGACTTATGAAAAAAAGCTTCAGTATCCCGTAAAAATAAAAAATCCCAACGCCGCACTCGCAAAGGTGATAATCACGCAGTTCGGAGGCCCGGACGGTGAGCTCGCAGCGGCAAATCGTTATCTTTCGCAGCGATACACCATGCCTTACGGCGAAGTTAAAGGCGTACTGACCGATATTGGTACGGAAGAACTGGGACACGTTGAAATGATATGCGCCATCGTATATCAATTGACGCGCGACCTTTCCATGTCCGAAATTAAAAAAGCAGGCTTTGACACCTATTTTGTCGACCATACATCGGCTTTATATCCTGTCGCCGCCTCCGGCACGCCTTTCACAGCGACTTATTTCCAATCAAAGGGCGACGTTATAACCGACCTTCACGAAGATCTCGCAGCGGAGCAAAAAGCGCGGACGACATATGACAATATCCTGCGCCTTGCAGACGATCCCGATGTGCGTGACCCGATAAAATTCCTGCGTCAGCGCGAGGTCGTCCACTATCAGCGCTTCGGCGAGTCTTTAAGAATAGCGCAGGATAACCTCAACTCCAAAAACTTCTACGCTTTCAATCCTGAATTTGACAAATGCAAAAGCGGCAAAAAGCCCGAATGTAAGTAAATCCATTTATAAGAGCGGAAAATAAAGCCATAAATTAAAATACGCGGCGGAATAAACCGTTTAATTTCAGGCAGTGAAGTCGGCGCCTGCTTTAAGCGGTTTATTCCGCCGTATTTTTATAATCTAATTAAAAACGCACATTGACATTTTTATTAAAGTAGAATAAAATCAAATTGACAAACATTAAAATAACAAATTGTAAAAAGCTGTTTTAGAACACTTAATATAATGAATGGAGATTATTATGAAAAAAAAGATACTCAGTTTAATGGCGGCGATTTCGATGATTATAAGCTGCCAGGCTCTGCCTTCAGCGACGGCAAGCGCTGCAAAAGCAGGAGATGAAATTATCGGCGTGCATAAAATCGTAATAGGAGTTTATGACGAAAACGGCAATATCATCTTCAATCCACAAACAAAATCAGTAAACGGAGTAAGCGCTGCAAAGCTGAACGCAAATGCGTTAAATCAACTTTGCAGCAGCGATGATGAAAAGACGATTATTATCCCTAACGGCTCAAAAGTTTATATCAGCTACTGCATCTATTTGGGCAGCAATACGACTATTGAAGCTTCCGGAGCAAGCATTATACAAAAAGATAAAAATAAAGGTATTTTTCTCACGGAAGCAGACGCTTTAAATTACAAATCTGTGGAAAATATAACTATAAACGGCGGAACCTGGAAAAACTACACAACAGCGCAAAGCGTTCACACCATGATGCGCTTTGCTCACGGGCAGAACATAAAAATTAAAAATGCAACTATCTATACCAATTATAAAGGACACGGTATAGAACTGATTGCCATGAAAAACGTAACCGTTAACAAGTGTACGGTAAAAGCGCTCGGAAAAAAGTCGAAAAAATCCGTTGAAGAAGCTATTCAGATTGACGTCGCAACTCCGCGCACGGCTCCGGGGCTGGTACAATACGGCTCAAAATACGTCAACGGTCAGACGTGCAAAAACATTAAAATAACAAATAATAAAGTAGTGGGAAGCCGCGGCGTATGTGCAAACTTTGCTTCGACCGAAAATAAATTCAAAAACAAATTCCACAATAATATAACGGTAACCGGAAATACCATCACAGGAAAAAGCGCAGAAGGACTCGCTCTCTTTAATGTAAAAAATGCAACGGTTAAGAACAATAAAATCACATCAGATTCAACCCGAACCGGCGAATCCTATTCTGCGGGTTTGAACATTATAGCCCAAGGCTCTTCAAGCGGTCTGAGCAAGTCCGTTTTAAAAATTTCAGGCAATACGGTAAAAGGGAAAAAATACGGAATACAGATAGCTTCTCTTAAATCCTCAAAATATAAAAAGGCAGTTATCAAAAATAACAAGTGTTACGCGTCCGGCGGCAAACGCTCGGCGCTTTTCGTGAAAAGCTCGTCCGTAAAACGCACGGTCAAATCCAAAAACAAGCTTTACAAAAGATAGTATTTGAGTTTGTGCTGTCAACAAAGCATTAGCCCGTTATAGCCCTTAAAAATGCAGGCTCCTTGCCCGCTTCTATAAACTCTTAAAAGAAGTTATAAGACAATTTTCGTCTATATAATCAATAAAAAATGTCCGAACAACAAAAGAGACGTTGGTTAAAAACCAACGTCTGTTTTTTTACCGCTTTATAACCGCCATCCGACTGCGCCTATTTTTTAAGCCGGTCTTTGAAAACCAGATCAAATATCCTGTCTGTCGCATGTCCATCGCACGAAGACATAAATTTTTCGCGGAATTTTACGACCTTATCCTTGTCAAATTGGTCTGCATTTTTCACAAACTCGATAATATCAAGAGTATTATCAACTATCGGACCGGGGACAAGCTCCTCATACGGATAGTAAAAGCCGCGCCAGTCGATATAGTTTTCAAGGTCGTACGCCAAAAATATCATCGGTCTTTCAAACAGCGAATACTCAAAAACCAGCGAGGAATAGTCGGAAATACATATATCCGAAACAAACATCATATCATCGATGGTCATAAGCTCAGTAACGTCCATGGCAAATTTCTCGCATCCGTTAGGAATATCCGGACGCTTTTTCACGAACGGGTGATGCTTAATTATCAACACGTATTCATCCGACAGCGCGTATTTCATCAACTCGATATTGAGTCTGTTCGGCGCTTTTGCGTTCGCAACACGCCCCCGGAAGGTGGGTGCGTACATAATGACCTTTTTACCCTTCGCCTGCGGCATGACCTCATAAAGGCTTTCAAACGCCTGCGATTTGTTGTTATCGTCATAAAAGAAATCGCTTCTGGAAATTCCTATCGGAATGACCTTAGTGCCGTAACGCTTGCTGTTGGTCGCTTCCTCATAAGCCCAAACGACCTCGGGACTTGATACGCTGAGATAATTGATATTGTTGTAAAAAGGGTATTTCAGCATGCTTTTCTCGGTTTCGCCGAAAATAAGCTTGGCGGTCGAAAATCCGAATTTCTTAAACGCTCCGCAGCCGTGCCACGTCTGAAAAACGATCGTTTCGCTGCGTTTTTTCACACAGCTCACCGTGTTTGACGCCTCGTTTATAAAAACATATTTAGCTGTCGCCATATCCTTTAAAAACTTTATGCAGTTTTTGTCGTAATCCACCGTTTTCACAAACGTAAGCCCGAGGTTGTGGATTCTCACTTTTAGCTCAGGGTGTTCCTTAAGCTTTGTGTAAATTTCGCTGAAGCTGTTGGACAGTCCGTCGAATCTTACCTCCAGCAATATGACCTTGTTTTCGTCCATCGGTTTTTTTGCGTTCCATTTGTAAATAAGCGGAAAAACGATTTTAAGCGTGTAAAACTTATTAAACCTTTTGATGTATTTTTTCACAAGCTTTTTAACAGTTTTCAGCAATCTTTTTTACTCCCTTTTATTTCTTTTCGCCTTTTTCATATTTTTCCAATGCCGTGGCAACGTCCCCGTCGTACATTATCTTACCTTTTTTAAGATAAATAGCCCTTGTGCACACGTCTTTTACGGCGTTCATCGAGTGGCTGACAAAAATAACCGTCACTCCCGACGAGATAAGCTCTTTTATTTTATTCTGGCATTTGATTTTAAAATTGTTATCGCCCACGCTGAGCGCTTCGTCGATAACCAATATATCGGGGTTTGTATTTATATTTATCGCAAAGCCCAGACGCATCTTCATACCGCTCGAATACGTCCGCACGGGCTGGTCTATATATTCGCCCAAATCGGCAAATTCAATGATTTTCGGCTCAATACGGCTGATCGTATCGTCGGAAAGACCCAACAGATAGCATTTGAGCTTTATATTTTCCCTTCCCGTCATTTCCGCCGAAAATCCCGCCGTAAGCTCCAGCAACGCCGCAACGGTACCCTTGACCTCAATATCGCCCTCGGTCGGGAAGGTGACGCCCGTTATCATGCTGAGCAGCGTAGATTTGCCAGCGCCGTTTTTTCCGACAATACCCACCGACTCGCCTTTATTTACCGTGAAAGTAATATTGTCGAGAGCTTTATGCTGTTTATTATGAGCGTGCTTTCCTTTATAAAACAATGCGATAAACTGCGCCTTGCTGTTTTTATAAAGCGTATAAACTTTAGAAACGTTTTTAAAAGCAATTATCGGTTCATTGGCTTTCATATACCGCAATCCTTTCCTTAAAGAACATCGGGCAGCTTTTTGCGCAGACGGTTGTAATTAAACACACCGAGCGCTGCAAAAACAACAATCTCAATCAAAAAGATTATCGTTTCCTCCGGCACAAACTTTCCCGAAGGATCCTGCCAGAACCAAACGTTATAAATAAACGCTTTCCTGTATCCGTTTGCGCAGTACGTTATCGGATTAAACAGAAGTATCTTGCGGATAATCCGATTTTTGATATCATAAGAATTCCAAATTATTCCGGACAGCCAGAAAAATCCTGTCATTAACGAAAATATCAGATTTTGAAAATCGCGGCTGAACGCGCTCATAGTCGCCGTCGACCAGGAAAGAAACAGGAAGAAAATAAACATCAGCGGGCAGTAAAAGAAAAACTGCAAATTATAAACCGACGGCGCATATCCCGTTATTACAAGATAAATATACATCAGCGCAACCAGCACAAGATGGATAAACAAATTTGCCAGCGTGGAAAAGGTCATGATAGTAGAAACCGGGAACGACATCTTCCTGACATACTGCGAATTTTTTCTTATACAACGTGATCCACCGAGAATACTGTCGTTCATAAAAAACCACGCGACAAAGCCGGGAAGCATAAAAATAAAGAAATCAACTCCCTGAACAGTTCTTCCGACGCGCAGTCCTATTGCAAACGCAAACCAATATATAAAAAGAGTAAACAGAGGTTTGATTACCGCCCACGCAGGACCCAAAAGCGAGCCCTTGTAGGTTTTTATAATCTCTGCCTTAGCCAAAATAACGATTTGTTTTCCTCTGTGCTTATGTTCTCTCAGTATATTCAGCAAAACAGCACCACCTTTAAAATCCGTGCTTAAATATCTATGACCTATATATTTTACCAAAGCATATTTTATTTGTCAAACAATCTGTCGGATATTCTGCTTTTCCGGAACAGTACAATGCAGACAAAATAATAATACACCGAATATTTTCTCCACATCCTGAGTTATTATAATAAAGCAAAAAAATATCCGCCTGAAACCCAAATTTCCTGCGGATATTTTTATTATTTCAGAATATAAACCTCAACCTGTCTTCTTCCGAAGCTGTAGCATTGGGAGTTTGAATTAAAATACAAATCCACCAAAGCCGAGCCGGACATCAATGCGGAACCGGTATCAGCAGCAACCGCTTTACCGTAAATAAAGCTTCCGCCCGCGGTTTTGATAAACAGCTTTGTTCCATACGGTATGACGTTCGGGTTAACGGCCACGTTGCCGTACTTGACGTGTCTTCCGCTCGCAGTGCGCGCATTTTTTCCGGCGGAATATGCCGTTGCACTTCCGACCAGTACTTTGGAGTACTTTAAGGTTTTACCTTTGTATTTAAGCTTTCCTGAGCCGTATACCTCATCAACTCCGACGGCTTTTTTTGTGCCGACCAACACCACCTGCTTGACAGCTTTTTTCGTCGTCTTTTTAGAAATGACCTTGCTGCTTTCAAGCTCTCCGTTAACATAAACGTTCTGCGTTTTTGTAACCGAAACTCCCTTTTTGCCCTTTTGTGAAACAACCCGCTCGCCCTTTAAAAGCGATGATGTTTTTTTAACTACTGATTTAAACTTTATCTTTGTCTTTTTAGTTTGAGTTTTAACGGCCACCCGATCAACAATAATGCTTGTGTCGTCTATCAGTTCTTCAGTAAGCGCGACATTGATCCTGTCCGTGCCTGAAACCTCAACTCCGGCAAGTTCCAGCGCATCAGCCGCTGTACCTTTGCTCATTTTAACAGTCTTTGCTGTTCCGTCCGCTGTGACCGACACATCAAACGCGCGGTTAACAATAATCTCAAGCTTATTATCTCCAAGATCGGAGCAGATATAGCTGTCTTTATCGGAAAGAACTATACTTTGAGATTTCAAAATCTCCTCGGGACTGTTTGAAAAAGTGTAGACGATATAAGTCTGATCGTCGTCCTTAATATAAACCTCTGTTCTTGCAATAGTTATACCTGTGAACACGCAAAGCGCTAATGCACACAATACGCCGGCAACGATTTCTTTTTTCCCCCAACCTGCTTTTTTAATGCGGTTGATAAGTCGGGAAAATATCGAAACCGGCTTTCGTAACAAGGGTTCCATAAAATTCTCCTTAAAGTTTTGCTTTTAGCATATTGCAACGCAGTAAATTTGCTTTACCTTATCGCTCATTTGTTACCATTGTAACCGTTTTGTTGCCATTATATTCGCAAAAACAATAACTGTCAAGGCTCCGAAATACGGTTGTTTTGTATAAAATAACGAAAAAGTAACAGAATTAATCTGATAAATCCTTTTTGAAATTGCATTTTCGTCATTTTTTTGTAAGATTTGTCAATGCAAAAATTCATTTGATTTTGAGGTTTTCACCAAATCGACCCGACTATTTTGCCCCTCTATATTCGCTGTAAATGGACATATTTATGTATTTTATTGCACAAATTATACATATAGTATATTTTATTGACACTTTTTATGATCTTTTGGTATTTTTTTAAAAATTATACCCTAAAAACCACCCTTTGCAAGGTAATACGTCAATTTGCCCATACAAGGCACAAAATTATTCACAATTATTCGCTTTATCCGGCTTGAATTTTAATGAATTATGCATAATTCAAACTGATATTTGGATTTTTTTCCTATTATATCAGCGCTCAAAACATCCAAAAATTTCCCATTGACAATTTATAAAAAAAGGTATATAATCTTAATAGTATTAATTACTATTAAGATTGTAAGGATGAGTTGGTCATGCGTAACACCAGGAACACCCTTCAACGCACTCTAGTGCTCGACGCTTTGTGTAAACTTGATCATCCGAACGCGGATGAAATTTACGAAGAAATTATCAAAACTAAACCGGATATAAGCCGCGGTACCGTATACAGAAACCTGAATCTGCTGGCTGACAAAAATGAAATTAAGCGCATAAGCGTTTGCTCAGGAGCTGACAGATTCGATGCCGATACACACCGTCACTGCCATTTTATCTGTTCCTCATGCCTAAGGGTTTTTGATATTGACGCTGAATTTCCCGACGGGCTTTTGGATAACATAAAAAACTCAAACGGTTATTTTATTGACGGGTACGATATTATATATAAAGGTATATGCCAGAGCTGTATGTATAATCGCGTTAATTTGGAGTAATTTAATAACAACAGGGGCTTTACGGCGGTATTTTTACAGACGTATGGCCTTGTATAAACACCTATAAGGAGGACTGCATCAATGAAAGATCTTAAAGGAACCAAAACAGAGGCAAATCTCATGACGGCATTTTCCGGAGAATCACAGGCTCGCAACAAATACACCTATTATGCCTCTAAAGCCAAGAAGGACGGCTATGTCCAAATAGCCAAGCTGTTCGAGGAAACCGCAAACAATGAAAAAGAGCATGCAAAAATCTGGTTCAAGCTGTTAAACGGCGGCGAAATTTCCGATACAGCGGTCAATCTTCTCGACGCCGCACAGGGCGAAAACTATGAGTGGACCGACATGTACGCGAATTTTGCCAAAGATGCAAAGGCCGAGGGCTTTAACGATATCGCCCGTTTGTTTGAAATGGTCGGCGAAATCGAAAAAACGCATGAGGAGCGTTATCGTAAGCTGCTTGAAAACATTAAAGAAGGCATTGTTTTCTCGCGCGACGGCGATATGATTTGGGAGTGCTCAAACTGCGGACATATTCATATCGGAAAAAAAGCTCCCGAAATATGCCCTGTCTGCAAACATACCAAGTCTTATTTTCAGCTTAAGGCAAAAAATTATTAAAGCCCAAAAATAATCAGCTTAATAATTAGCACCGTATAAAGCCACAGGATTTTAAAATGATAAAATCCTGCGGCTTTATTTTTGAATGTATTAAAATACCCGTATATGAAAACTTCACACTTTGCTTTTCAGCATTACCGCCTCCGGACAATGAAAAATGCATTTTTCATTGTTTTAATAGTTATGAAAGAATAGATAATTTTATTATCTGTTCTTTCCCTCGTTTGATGATCTTATCTATAACAGAAAACCGTAAAACAGTATAAAGAAATGGCGCGGAATAATCCGCGCCATTTCTGATTCCATTGCGATTAAGGTGTTACTTCTTAAGAGTAGCTACACCCTTTTTGTTCGTCTTGTAGGTCTTCTTCCCAACCTTGATAGACTTCTTGTTTTTCTGTACTACGCCCTTCTTGTTGACAACATATTTCTTCTTGCCGACCTTAACGAGCTTGTTCTTGCTGCCCTTTTGTACAACTCCAAGCTTGTTGACTATGTACGACTTAGCTCCAACCTTGACAAGCTTATTTCCGCTTGCTTTTCTCTGAACTACTCCGTTTTTGTTTACAACGTAGGACTTTGTTCCCACCTTGATAAGCTTGTTCTTGCTGCCTTTTTGTACAACTCCGCTAGCATTTACAACGTAGTATTTGCTTCCTATTTTAACGACCTGCTTTTTGCCTGTCTTAACATAGCCATTTACTACAGCATATGTCTTGCCCGATACGGTTACAATCTTTGTTCCCGTTACGAGCTTGCCGTTAGCATAAAGCACCGTCTTGCCGTTTAATTTAGCTACGCCGTTTGTAACCGTAGGAGTAGTGGTCGAGCCGGGGGTTGTTGTGCCGGGAGTGGAAGGCGTTGTACCGTCGTCAATAACAAGAGTGTATACTCTTACCGTGCCGTCTTCCGCAGTTACCGTGAATTTATTCGCAGCAGAGTCAAACTCGACCTTGGTCGTAGCCTCTACAGGAGCATATTCAATATTATGTATATCCGCCTGCGCAACCTTAGCGGTCAATGTGTCGCCGGAAAGCGTAGGTGTAACTCCGTCAACCGTTACTTCAATATCGGTGTTATTGGAAAGCATAGTGAGCGTAAATCCGCCGAAGGTTGCCGTGATTCCCTCAGGAGCGGAAATATTTTCATCTATAGAAGGACCGTCGTAATTTTCATCAGACTGCATATAATACATAGCATTGATATTCTTAAGACCTTCTATACGACCCTGAATCTTCAATGAAGTCATTCCAGACGCATCATATTTAAAAGTAGTGGGACTTATAACAGTAACCAGATCAACATAACCGTCATCATCGGGCTCAAGATCTTTTATCATTCCAAGCGTATAGATACCGCCGGTCAGATAGTACTTATAGATTCCAATGCTCCATGAACCGCTTCCGTCCCATCCGGTTTCGTGATCAGCTCCGTCATAAACATCATAAACGCAGGGGCTGTGACCAAGAACAAGAGTATCGTCAGAAATATCGTCGGCAACGCCTGTCAGATCAAAAGCGACCTTTGCCGTCAAAACATAAGCGCGCGTAGGATCAAGATTGGTGAAATTAGCCTGTGAAATAAGCTCTGCCGTATCTGTGATCTGGCTTGCATTCCAGGTGCTGTTTGCGTTGTTTGTGTTTGTATAAGACTCAAACTCGTCATATGTAACCGAATATTCAACAGTGTTTGTACCGTCCGCAGAGGTTACCGTAACAGTTTCTCCGTCATCGGAAATAACCGCAGTACCGCCTTTAGCGGCATTAAATGTGATATCGGACTTATTTGTGTTTTTCAGCATCTGGATGTCAACAGTATGATTATCTTCATCAACTGTAGCAGTGCCGCCGAACAAAGTGACTCCGCTGAGTTGAGCAGTTGATGTCGCCGCATCCGCAACACTTAAACGAATCTCGCTTACCTCGCCGTCAAACGCTGCGTCCGCCCACTGGGAAACGGTGTAATGACCGAAGATAAAATCGCCGTCAATTTGGGAAATATCCATGGTGTCATCGGCATTTTCCGCTTCAAGCGAATCGTCAACATAAAGCCATGTGCCTGTGTCGGATACGACATATTTAAGATTCAGCCATACGTTCGTCTGAAGGTCGCCGACCGGACCCTTTGTGTCGTTGCATTTTATATTTTGATCCGTATGCATACCCATTACAAGGTGAGGCTTGCCGCTATCCGATCCCATAGACATTACGATTCTATGACTGGACAATTGGTTGAATTTCACCACTGCTTCCGCAATGATTGTTCTGTTGGTCTGCATATCGCCGAGAAGAGTGTCTCTGTCGAAACGGATCTCACCGTTGCTCATGGAAGCAACTCCGTCCTCAAGCGTAACAGCGTCAGTTATTGTAACGCCGTCAGGAAGATCCTCCGCGGAACCAATATCCGCAAAATTAACATACGCGATCTGCTTTGCGCCGTCTTCCAAATCGCCCAAAGTCACATCAGCCGCAGCAGCAGCTGTAAGCGACGCCATAGGCATCACGGAAAATGCACACGCAAGTGAAACCGCAAGCGCTAAAATACGTTTTTTCAGCATACTTTATACCTCTTTCCTAAAATGATACTAAGCTTTGCCGCACGTTCGCACGGTAAAATCCGTAGTTACGGATTTGTAATATATATTATAGCACATTGCTCAAATAATGCAACACAATTACTCAACATTTATTGAATTTACCTCATAAATACATATTAATTTTGTGTATCTTTTCGAAATAGCCGAACCAAACGACATGGCACTTTAAAAATCGACCGCAAAGTAGTATAATTGACTTAACCTATACAGACAAAGCGTCCGAAAGGAGAAAACTATATGAAGCTGCTTTTGCACATATGCTGCGCTCCCTGCTCGGTAGCATGTATTGAAAGCCTGCGCGATGAAAATATCGAGGTCTGCGGACTTTGGTACAACCCCAATATCCATCCGTTTTCCGAATACAAGACCCGCAAAAACACACTCGTCAGCTACGCTGATTCAATTTCACTGAAGCTTTTTTGCGAAGGCGATTACGGTCTGAGGCAGTTTGTCTGTGAAACGCCGAGCATCGCATTCGGCAAACGATGCGAATACTGTTACGACGTAAGAATGGACTTTGCCGCCGAATATGCCGCCGAAAACGACTTCGACGCTTTTAGCACCACACTGCTTATAAGCCCATATCAAAATCACGAGCTTTTAAAGCTCACCGCGCAAAAAGCCGCCGAGAAACACGGCGCACGGTTTTTATACCGCGACTTCCGCCCGCTGTTTCGCGAAGGTCAGAAAAAAGCGCGCGACCTTGGACTTTACATGCAAAAATACTGCGGCTGCATTTTCAGCGAGGAAGAACGCTTCCGCAAGAAAAACAAAATACTGCGCGACAATGAAAAATACGGTTTTGCGGATTGATTCTCCGCAAAACCGTATTTTTTAATGCATTTATACAGATTGTTATTCACTTTCTTCGTCGGACAATATATATCCCGCCATTGAGTCCGAATTTTCTATCGCCTCGATTATATCGTCGGCATTCTCATCAGATGAATACACAACCGGGATGATATCGGCCTCCGGCGCTGTTTCGGCGATTGCCGCAAACAGGTCATCCAAATTCTCAAGCGGCTTTTTAATTGTCGTTTCGCCGATTGTAACGGTACCTGTGAGCGACGAGCTTGCAATAACCGGAGAAATCACGTCGGCGGTTATGGCAAGCGGATTTCCGAAATAAATATTGGTTTTTTCGCCTGCAACCGACTCGCTGTCGAACTCCACGGTGAGCGAAGCGCCCGCCTTTACAGCTCTGCTGATAGCATTATTTGCAAAATCCGCCAGCGCCTGCTGCTTTGATTCATCATCGGAATCGTCGGGGAAAGCAATTGTAGAGCTATCCTGAACATCGGGATACTGTACCGACTTCATTATTATCTGCATAAATCCCGCTTCAAGCAGGTCGCTTTCAATTGAATACAGATATTTTTTCGCGGACGAACTGTAAACGCTCAGCCACGGCTTTCCTCCGTTTGACAGGCTGTTGTCAAGCCACATGCTGGAACCGTCTATATACATATAACAATTGTCTCTGTTCTGCGCGGCAATAGGATCGGCAAACGCATGCATAACTGCAACGGGAGTCATGCCGCTTTCATTTATCTTGGAAACCACGCTTTCAAGGTCAATGGTATCATCTGCCACAGCGCCGTAGCCATCGGCTTTTTCATTTTCAAAATAAACGTTTCCGTCTGAATCCTTAACGACAACGGCGACCGCTGTTGCGCCGTCGGACTTGGACTCGGCTATAAAATCGTCTATAGCTGATTCATCGCCGTATGAATCCACAGGCAGAGTCGCCGTGACAAGCTCGGTTGACTGAACGTCGCCCGAATCATTATCGGACGAGACTTCTCCGCTCGAAACCTCCGCCGTGTCAGACGAAACGCTTTGCTGTGAGGATGTGTCGCTCGTCAGCTGCCCTGTTATAAGCTTTGCAAACGCAGGCGCCACAGATATTGCGACAAATATCAAAACGAGCGCCGCCGCTATTATAATAGGCCATTTGAATTTGCCCAGCTTTGACCTGCGAGGGAAATATCCCCTGCCGTAATACCTACGGCGGGCAGGCTTTTTATATTTTAATTTTTTCGGTCTGGCTCGTCTTGCCATACTGTACTCATCCTTCCTGTTAAATGCAAGTTTTATTTACGCAGAAAAGTAAAACGCCGTTTTGCCTCTCATTCTATTGTATCCCGCGCCTTTCTTCTAAAAGGGAAGCTCGCTTCCTATAAGACCGTAAAACGCAAGCGAAAGAACCCCCACATAGATAAACGTCGCCGGAAGTCCGCGGAACGCAGGCGGAACATTCTCGCTGTTGAGCTTTTCGTATCCGAGCGATATAAGATACGTCGCCAAAACAAAACCGAAGCCTGTTCCGAAGCCGAAGCCCAAAAATTCCGAAAACAGCATATTCGACTGTTTACCAAGCAACAGCGCTCCAAACACCGCGCAGTTAAATGCCGAAATATGAACTATCGGCAAAACAGAATTACTGATTTTTTTTATATTCGATATTACTATTACCATTATCATGTAAATAACACTGATAACGGCAATATAAACAAGCGGCCGGATGTAATCGACAATCCCCGAAGCGGAAATAAGCGGTTCCAAAAGATACACCGCAATCGATGAAAGCGTTGTTATAAGCACTATTATAGCCCCGAACGCGAGCATATTGTATTTTCTTCTTATGATTAAAAGCGTCGTCGAGCTTCCCAGCGCTCTTGTAAACACGATATTTTCCAAAAACATAGCCACAAGCGCAACAGGGATACAGTCTGCTCCGAACTGAAAAATAATCTGAAGAATTTCCACGGCTATTTGCCCTCCTTAGACTGTGTGCTGTCGAGCGGCTTTTTGACCGTGAGTTTTATTTTCTGCAAAACAGCGGACAAAAATCCCAGAATAATAAATCCGCAGAACGGATACATTATCGCCGGAGCGGTCTTTATCGAGATAAAGCTGATGCTCGTTTCCCATATCATTCCCGTGCCGAGTATTTCTCTTATCGCGCCCACAAGTATTATAACTACAACAAAGCCCAAAATATGAGACAACAGGTCGACAGTCATAACACCGAACCGCTTATATTTAAATCTTCCCTCGATTCGCTGGGTTATCAGCGAATTTGTTATCAAAAGCGGAAGAAAAATTCCGACCTTGTAAACTGTATCGGGCATTATATTTGTTAAAAACATGGTAGCAGGTATGTAAATAACCGCTGCAAGCAGAACATAAATCACGATTCTGAGCGTATACGGTATCTTCTTCGGAACCAACCGCGAAAACATGACCGTGAAAAAAGTTATTATAAAAAACGCCGCTCCCAAAACAACGCCGTTTTTGAGAGTATTGCTGGCTATTACTACGGGCGCAACAACAAGCCCGCTTCCCAAAACCGTATTAGATAAAAACAGTCCCGCAATAAGGTCAAACTTCCTTTTATGCTTGAAGTAATACTTCTGACCCAAATATAGTCACCATCCTTCTGCCGAAAGCAAGATAATCAGATACAAAATCAAAACCGACATTCTCTTGCTTTATACATCATAAAACTCAGAACGAAAATTCACCT
Source organism: uncultured Oscillospiraceae bacterium (assembly GCA_964536085.1). Classification (GTDB taxonomy): domain Bacteria; phylum Bacillota; class Clostridia; order Oscillospirales; family Ruminococcaceae; genus CAZHWR01. Next base: position 16,620 of record CAZHWR010000001.1, on the reverse strand, counting down.
TTCGCCCTCTGCACCTTTTCGCTTTCTGTTCGCCAAACGCTTTTTGACCGACTGCAAACAATTTCCCGCCGCGTTTATCAACTGTTCGGACCATTGGTCGAACTTGTTTTTAAACGGATTTACAAGCAAAAGCGCGTAAACGCATCCGATCTCGGACGCCCCGAAATGACGGAATATCATCGACGCTGCACCCAGGCAAACGCCGTACATCAGTTCGCCTTTCGGAGTCCTCGGCAGAGTCACCGGGTCGTTTGCCATAAACACCAGCATGAACACGATCACTCCCGAAAACAGCTCGTTTATCACCGATGTGAGCGCGTCCGCCGTCGTACGGGGAAAAACCGCAGCGATAAGCGTTACCGTTAAAAGCGCGGACAGCGTCGCCCTTGCCGATATGGTCTTTCTTATCATCATGTATATACCGCATATGAGAATAACAATCACGCAGGACGCTCCGGCGGGTCCTGCAAACTCGCCCAAAACAGCCTCTAATATCCCCATGCGCGGAACTCCGCCCATGCTCAATGTGTAAGACGGTGCGTTCACCATTTCGCTTGTTACATCCGATCCGAGTGATAACACCGTAAACGGACGCGGATACATCAAGACCTTCGCGGGCCAGCATATCGCCACAAAAGCATACGCGACGGCCGCGGGATTAAATATATTCTTCCCGTATCCTCCGAACGGAAGCTTTGCAATAAGCACCGCGGTCACCGCTGCTACGCCCGCGAGCCAATACGGCACTGAGGCGGGAAGCAGACATGTCAGAATAAGCGCAGTTATTATCTGAGAAAAATCGTTTATCATCCATCTTTGAGCGCCGCTGAGCCTGACCGATAAATAATCCGCGACGGCGGAGCATATAATTGCACATACGGCAACAATAAGCACGCGCGGTCCGTAATAATAAACCGCCATGGCGATAACTACCAGCAGCATTATAATAACGTCTGTATTCTTCGCCCGCTGCGGGGTTATTTTTTCTTCCAAAGCAATTCACCTCTTGAAAATACGTTCGGAGCCGGCGATGCTTTTAAGCCGCGACAAAACACATTTGCCGATGAGTACTCCGCAGAAAGGATGCCTTTACTTTGCAAAGGCGTGGTATATAAATTGAAAATCGATCTTGTTGACTACAAAACCGTGAGGGTGTTTCTATCAGAAAATGATATGCGCGAGCTGTCGCTCGAATACGAAACGATGGATTATTCAAACGAAAAAACCAAGCACGCGGTAAAAACAATACTTCATACGGTCAACACTGTTCTGTCGCTCGATCTCAATTCGTCAAAGCTGTTCATTGAAGCATTTCCCGGAGAAGAAGGCAAAAACAGTTGTATATTATACATAAGTATGCTGGAAAAATACAGAGGCAGCGCGCGACGCGAGCTAAGCACTCCGATAGTTTTCAGTTTGGATAATGTAGACACGCTTTCCGCCTTAAGCGAACGGATATTCAAGCAGTACAGCCACCTTGTTTTAAAATCGTCGCTTTATTTAATGGACGGCAAATACATGCTTATGATATACACATACTCAAGGCTTGATAAAAAGCTGACCGCCCTCGCTTCGGAATATGCGGTGATATACGGAAGAGGAAAAATCGCCGATTCATTTATCCGCGAACACGCAAGCGAGCTAATAGGTGCGGGTGCGCTGGAGAAAGTGGTGGAAATCCTTTGCTGATGCAGACCGAACAAATCGGATTACTCCGAAGCCGATCTTAAAATATCCGCCGCGGCTTTAGGATCAGCCGCACCGAACAGATAAGAGCCCGCCACCAGAATATCCGCGCCCGCGCCCGTTGCAAGCGGCGCGGTTTTTTCGGTTATTCCGCCGTCCACCTCGATATCAATAGACAGGCGGTTTGCCGAAATATAATTTTTGAGCGTTTTTATTTTCGGAAGCATTTCGTGCATAAATTCCTGACCGCCGAAGCCCGGCTCAACCGTCATCACCAGCACCATATCGACAAGCTCAAGATACGGCAAAACAGCGTCGGCCGCAGTGCCCGGCTTTATCGATATACCGGCTTTAATACCGCACAGCTTTATCTTGTTTATCACCTCAAACGGGTCGGAGCCGCTTTCAAGATGGAAGGTAATAATATCGCTGCCCGCATCGGCAAAATCCATAATATAGTCGATGGGATTGCTTATCATAAGATGAACATCGAAGCAAACGTCCGTTTTAGGTCTGATTTTTTTGATAACGGGCGCGCCGAAAGTCAGGTTCGGAACAAAGTGCCCGTCCATAACGTCCAAATGGAGCATATCCACGCGGGCATTTTCCATTTTTCGGATTTCATCCGTCATGCAGGAAAAATCACACGAGAGCATAGAAGCCGAAACCTTGCTCATATTTATTTGCCTCCCTTTAAGACACGGGCAGCGTAAGTCAGATTGTTTTTAAAGCCCCGTACTGCTCGTCTTGCTTCCTGTTTAGTTTACCCTATATCGCAAAAAAGGTCAACTTTTTTTGAAACTGGTTGCTTTTGTCTGTAGTTTTTTATATAATTATCAGAGAAAATTTGTATATAAATGCGGCTTTCCGTAAGGAATAGCAGGTCAAAGGAAAGGAACTGCAAGGCATTGGAAATATCATCACAGGTTTTTATCCAGGTTATTATAATGGTGATTTTGGTCGCCGTTGGCTTCATATGCAATAAAATCGGCATTTTGCCGGACGATACCGAGCGACCGCTTTCTAATTTTCTGCTCAGCGTAGTTTTACCCGCGCTGATAATCGATTCGTACCAGCGTGAATATTCAAGCTCGCAGGTGTACGGGCTTTTAATTGCATTTGCACTCGCTATCATCAGCCATCTTATCGGCATTGCGGTAAGCTATATCTTTGTGCGCAAAAAGAGCAATACTATCGGCATTGAACGCTTCGCTGTAATATATTCAAACTGCGGATTTATGGCTATACCTCTTATAAATGCGGTAATAGGCTCGGACGGCGTTTTTTATTCGATAGCTTATGTCACGATATTCAACCTTTTAAACTGGACGCACGGCGCATGCATGATATGCGAAAGCAAAAAGCCGTCATCGATTTTAAAGGTCTTCTTTTCCCCGATGATACTCAGCATAATTCTCGCCATGGTCTTGTATTTTTGCCGCATAACTCTTCCGGGTGTTTTGGGAAGCGCTGTCGCATTTGTGGCGGACATGAACACGCCGCTCGCCATGATCGTAACGGGAATATGCATTTCAAAAGCGGGAATATTTAAAACCATCGCCACGCCGCGGGCATATTATATCGCGTTTTTGCGTCTTATCGCAATTCCCGTGTTGACGGTATTGCTGTTTAAGCTTTTACCCGTTGAGCAAAACATCGTTATGACAAATATTATCGCCGCCTCATGCTCCTCCGCCGTTTCGGTAATACTGTTCGCGGGAAAGTATCAAAAGGATTCGCTTTACGCTTCAAAGCTCGTGGCGATATCCACCATACTGTCGCTCGCCACTATACCGCTCGTCGTCTGGTTTGCGGATTTTATATTGTTTTAACGTGAAGAAAACCGTTTACAAAACCCCCGGACAACGGCTTAACCATTGCCCGGGGGTATGTGCAGATATTACTTTTTACTGCTGACATTTTTATACACAAGCTTTTTGCCGACGTAAATTTTCGCTTTTTTGACTCCGACTCCCTTTTTTCTAAGCTGCTTTTTTAACTGCTTTGCCACCTTTTTGTTCTTAACATAGAATTTTATGCCTTCCTTTGTGCCGGCAAAAGCATTTTTGTATATTTTCGGCGCTTTTGTTTTTTTTCGCATTTTCACTACCGACAAATTTTTGCAGTTATAAAATGCGTTTTTACAAATCGTTACGTTGCCTGCACCCAAAAACGCCACTTTTTCCAGAGCCTCAACGTGAGCGAATGCATATTTTTCAACCCTTTCGACCTTTTTTGGAATATTATAAAGCTTTTTATCCCAAAACTCATGCTTTGGAGGGCAGAATATCAATCTTTTAGCGCCCTTTGTGTACAAAATACCGCTGCTTTTTTTATTAACCCTCGTGTCTAATTTTGCATTTCTAATGTTAAGATAAACGTTCTCAAGATTTTCAAACGCCGAATATTTATTTACTTTAACCGCGTCGAATCCGTTAACAGCAAAATTTTCTCCGATATATATAGTTTTTACACAATTTATGTTTTCTTCGTCAATTGTACATGCTATCGCCTCTATTCCCGGCGCAAGAGAAATGGTCTTTATATACGAATAATCCCGCAGCATAACGTTTTTAAATTGTACGCCGTCCATTTCATCGGGTACTTCTAAAGTACGGCTGAAGTTATCGGAAAAAGACGTGATACTCATAGTTTTTCCGCTTCGGCAGCGTTCGTTTAACCAATGCATTTCATCTGAAATTTCAAAAGTGAAATACTCATGCGTAGTCGCCGTGTTGTAGCAGTAATACTCAAGTATGTCGCCATCCTCATCTTCATATGCTTTAAATTCATATGCATATGCCGGTATAAATAACGCTCCAATAAGTATTGCCGACAACAATAAACCGCTAATAAGTTTTTTCATACATAACTCCTCCAATCATTATCAATACGACGATGTATAGCCTTTCTTCCACGGATTGTCAGACGACGTACTGCTCGGTATAATATAATCGCCTGTGGGCTTAACGTCCGACATTGCAACTGCCGAATCAAGCTTTCCGAGCTTTGTGAGCCTGCTTGCCATTGTTGGCTGCGATCCGATCGAATAGGCATAAAGCTTTAAATTCGCAAGCTTCAAAGTATAGTCGTCGTGCAAAAACCAGTTTACGTAAAAGCCCATACTGCCTAAAGTGCTTCCGTTGAAAAAATTATCGTACATGTTGGCAACCAACTGCTTTGCGCCTACGCTTAGCCGCTCGTTATAAAAAGCTGTTGAATCAGGATAACCGGTTTCTTTAGTATTTTGCCACTGGGTTATCTGCTGCGTGGTTATGGTAGAGCCGGCGTTTATAAGAGTTTTAATACCGTCTCTTGCCGACCATCTGCCTTTGCCGTTAAAATCATAATATGTTTCCGCACCGTTTGAATCGGTTGTAAATTCCTTGCCTTTGTAGATTGTTGAATTATCTCTTTTATCCGGCACCGTCGTCAAGCCGCTGAAAGTTACATCCAACGGAACAACGGTTTTATGGGCGTATATATCTCCGCAAAGATGTGTAGCTATACCTATAATTTTGAGCGCTGTTTTTACCCGAAACTCAGATACTGACGAGGGTATATTATACGCCTTCAAAACTTCCTTGTACGCTTCATCCTGCCCGTCAAAATGATAATTTGCCACTAAATACATTGCCTTTTCCAAATTAGCCCTTTGGTTTCTAGAAGTGAAAATCGAAGCAACGCTTATATGATTAATATATTGAATCGTTCCCGACGCCCACACCCAATCCGGACCGTTTTCCTGTTTTGACAAATGAGGATTGCAATACGTCTTGTTTTCGCCGTAAAACGTTCCGTTTGCGATGTTATCGGCGCCTACCGCATCGGTTATCGCATCTTTAAGCGCTTGCAAATTATTTGTTGAGGAATAGCTTTTACTGCTGTCGACCAGATTTTTTGCTACGGAGTACAAAAATCTAAGACTTGCAACGTAATTTCCGCGACCGTGAAGTATCGCATATTGTCTGAAATTATATGTCGTGTCGTTATAATAAAGAAGCGAATTATCTGATAAGCTTATTGCCCCTGAGCTGGGCAATCCTAAGTAATTTGCGTCGCTTAGCGATTTGTACATGGTATATTTCGTATCATCCGGCACCTTTGACATTGTTTTTAAAAATGCGGTCAAATTTGTGCCGTATTCAGCCACTGTTGACTGATGCCCTCCTCCTCCCCACAGCGGCTGTGCTGTTCCGTTTACCGAGGCATCGCTGTCGTCGCCGAAAATAATATCGGCGATATCGTCAAATGATTCGCATATATCAGATTCAATTGTGTCGTTTTCAATGATAGCTTCATCGCTTGCTTGCACAGGAATAACGCTCAAAGGAATTATCACTGCGACAAATAAACAGATACCTAAAAATATTTTGCCTTTTCATTTATTATCATTCCTTTCCGATTCGCATAAGTTGTTTTTAACTAATTAAACTGTAACAAAGATGTTATATATTAAATAAACATTTTTATATTTATATATGCATTTTTGTGTATTTCTCGCAGACAAAAACTTACCGCATAAATTTTTTATTAAAAAGCCGCCGGGGTTTCGCGTATCGGAACCCCGGCGGCTTAATCTGTTTTATTTCACATTTTTATATATGAGCTTCTTGCCGACGTAGATTTTCGCCTTTTTAACGCCGGAACCCTTTAGATTTTTCTTGAGCTGCTTTGCAACCTTTTTGTCCTTTACATATAATTTTATGCCTGATTTGGTATTTTTAAACGGCTTTGTTTCCACAGGCTGTCGTCCTGAAACAGCCAATTGCTTAAACAGTTTGATTTTCGGCGCCGTTTTTTTCTTGTTGAAGGTTATCTTTTTCAAGTTTTTGCAGTTGGAAAATGCGCCGTCTGAAATCGTAATCGACTTTGCGTATTTCGGAAATGTGACCGATTTGAGCTTTGTGCAACCGTAAAAAGTATTATCTAAATAAATATTGTTGCTCTTTCCGCCTTTTATAACTACGGTTTTCAAGTTTTTGCAGTTGGAAAATGCGCCGTCGCCTATATTGTGTCCCACATTTGTTTTTCCACGCGGTTTAGTAACCGAGCTTGGTATTGTTACTTTGGTAATTCCTGAGTTGCTGAAAGCTTCACTCCCTATCTCTGTCAGCGTACTCGGCAACTTAAAGGATTTTAAGCTCGTACACTCGCTGAATGCGCTGTCGCCTATGCTAAGAAGCTTCCCGTTAAAATTAATCTCGGATAATTTTGTACAGCCCGAAAAACAATGATCGGAAATATAAGTAAGCTTTTTACTTTTAAAAGTAACCTCCTTCAGCGAATTACAGCCCTGAAACGCCCGCTCACCGACGCTTGTCAACGATTCGGGCAGAGTTATTTTGCCTTTAAGCTTGTTAAGCCCTGAAAAAGCGCATGCGCCGAGCTTTTCAAGATTTTTGGGTATATTTACAGTCTCCAAATTGGCAAATCCCGCAAACGGTGGCTCCTGCGCGCTCGGAGAACCTATATACGCTATTGAATCGGGAAGGACAATAGATTTTACGGCATAATTTTCCCATGGGTGATACATAAGCATGGATTTAACGGGAATACCCTCGATCTCGCCGACCACGTTGACCGCGGTAACAGTCTTTGCGGCTTCAGCCGTATCAAACAAGCTTACCACCTGATATGTTCCGGGGTATAGATTTTCATCTTTTTCATAAACAACATGGTCGATTATAACATATCCGTCTTGTTCGCTGTAAGTTTTTTGACCTGTTGCCGCAGCGCCTGCGTTTAGACCGATACACGAAGTCAGTAAAACCGCCGACAAAAGTATGCTTATAATTTTTTTCATGGTAACAACCTCCTGTTATAACTTTCATTAACTATAACAAAATAATATGGCGTTTGGGGACAAATGAAAGTTTAAAATTACTCGTCTATATTTGAGCCCAAAAACTTATAGCTTCCGCCGGAAGTGGCTGTCTTTCGTTTTATCTTTATTATTCCGTCTACATTATATTTACTGCTATCGCTGACGGTTACAGTATTGATGCCCGCATACATTTCATTTTCAGCGCTGATGCTAATAGATTCAATTTCATAGTTTACAAATATTGAAGCGCTTTTGTTAACTGTTATAATTCTAAATTGAGAATTATCTTTATTATATACCCGGTTAGAACCACTTAAAGAATTAAGCTTTACCCACACAATTGAATTTTTAACTCTGCTTCCATCGCTCTCAGCAGGTAACCAACGGGGAATAAACAATCCGCAGCTTGAATCATAGCCTATATCCTGTGAAGTTGTGTTAGTCAGACCTGTTTGTACAGTAAATACATCGCTTGCCGAGGTTGACACAACAAAACGCCCACTTGAAATTGACGCGGTTGTGAATTTCAACACACCGGTCTCGTCGCTGCTTTGACCGCCGAGATAATTGATTATAAACTGACCGTTTTCTTTGTAATTTGTTATTGCTGTTATGGCAACATCATAATCAACATATGTACCGTTTTCATATTTTACCGCACTGAAAGTTGTTACACCAGACGAGCTTGAAGTTAATTTACCCTTCGCCGTACCACTCGTTCCATTATATAAACTCCAAATAGTATTTCTTGATATACGGACAATATCGTTTTTAGCCGAATCATAACCGCTGTTATAATGCCATGCCGCAATATATATGTAATTATCATCAATTGCCATAGCGTTTGCATGACCGGCAATTGCTCCGCTAAGTTCTATCGTGCCGTAATCAGATGTGTCGTTATAATTTTTATAGAAATACAAAACTGTTTCATTTTCCGCATTGCTTGACTTTACAACATACATTCTGTTTTTGCTGTCATTTGACGTAACCGATAATCCTCCTAAATTTTCACACTTCTCGCCATTATAATTAACATTCTCTACATCTGCAATCCGCTCGGTCTGCGTAGCAATGGTAAGCGATGTAGCCGCAGAGGAGTTAAATGTTCCGGCAACGGTGGAAACTATTGCGACAGATATTACGATTGCCTTTAAAAAACCTTTTTTCATTATTTATTCCTCCTATTTTAAACGTAAAATCAGTTTTGTTTTTCCTCTTTTTAAAGCATGCGATAATGTGTTGCAAGTCTTTACATTTATATAATATACCTAAATTTACATATTGCACGCGAAAAATGTCGAAATTGGTGAATATTTCCAAACTCTGTTAATAATTAATAAATATATGTGCTGTTTTTGTGCAATTTACGCGCAAAAAAAAACGCGGTACAAATTGTACCGCGTTTTTTTACTATATTTCAGCAGATATTACTCTACATCGTACAACCTGCCGTATCTGAGCAGATGCTCGTACTTGTCCTGCGCGTTCTTTTCCGCCTTAGCAAACAGCTCTTTCGCTCTTTCGGGATTCTGCCTTGCAAGCGCGTTGTAACGGACTTCGTTCATAATGAAGTCCTGATAATTGCTTACAGGGGGCTTGGAATCGAGAGTAAACGGATTCCTGCCTTCGAGAGTATTTCTCGGATCGAACCTGAAGGTGTGCCAGTAGCCCGCTTCAACCGCGCGTTTTATCTCAGTCTGAGCAGTGCCCATGCCGCCCTTGATACCGTGGTTGATACACGGAGCATATGCGATGATGATGGATGGACCGTGATAGCTTTCCGCCTCGGCAAACGCCTTAACACACTGGTTGTAGTCGGCGCCCATTGCAACCTGGGCAACGTAAACATAACCGTAGCTCATTGCGATTTGAGCGAGGTCTTTCTTCTTGACTTCCTTACCTGCCGCCGCAAACTGCGCGATAGCGCCGGTAGGAGTAGATTTAGAGGACTGACCGCCTGTGTTTGAATAAACCTCGGTGTCAAAAACAAGAATGTTTACATCCTCGCCCGAAGCGATAACGTGGTCGAGTCCGCCGAAGCCGATGTCATAGGCCCAGCCATCGCCGCCGAAGATCCAAACAGATTTTTTCGCAAGGTAGTCCTTGTCTTTAAGAATCGCTTTCGCCTCATCCGTTCCGGCCTTTTCAAGCTCTGCAACCAAAGCTTTTGTCGCCGCGTTGTTCGCCTTTCCGTCGTCCAAGGTGGAAAGGTAACCGTCTACAGCGTCTTTAAGCGAACCGGAAGCGTCCAGCGCGCGAACCTTTTCGATAACGCTGTTTCTGATAGTATCCTGTGCAAGGAACATTCCGTAGCCGTACTCCGCGTTGTCTTCAAACAGTGAGTTGCCCCACGCAGGGCCGCGGCCCTCTTTGTTGACCGTGTACGGAGTGGAAGGAGCAGAACCGCCCCAGATGGACGAGCATCCTGTTGCGTTGGCGATATACATTCTGTCTCCGTAAAGCTGAGTTACAAGCTTGGCGTAAGGAGTTTCTCCGCAGCCCGCGCAAGCGCCCGAGAACTCAAGCAGCGGCTGTTTGAACTGGCTTCCCTTTACGCTGAATTCCTTGAATTTGTCGGTAACTTCCTGTTTGGGCTTCTGAGAAACGCCGAAGTCGAACACCTGCTGCTGGTCAAGCTGGGTGTCGAGCGGCTGCATTGTAAGCGCTTTATTGCCCTTTTTGCCGGGGCACACGTTTGCGCAGGAGCCGCAGCCGGTGCAGTCCATAACCGAAATGCTCATACCGAACTGATATCCGGGCATTCCCGTCATCGGCAGAAGCTTCATATTTTTAGGAGCGTTCACAGCCTCTTCGTCCGTTAAAACAACGGGGCGGATAACCGCGTGAGGACATACGAACGAGCAGAAATTACACTGTATGCAGTTTTCGGGATTCCAAACAGGGACATTGATAGCGATTCCGCGTTTTTCAAACGCCGCCGTACCCTGCGGAACAGTTCCGTCAGCGCGGTCTTTAAATACGGAAACAGGTAGCGAATAGCCTTTTTGCGCGCTTACGGGAACCAGAACGTCGTTTACGAAATCAACAAGGTCTTTTCTGTCGCCCGTTACTTTCGCAGTCAAATCATCGTCAGCCGCATTCTTCCACGAGTCGGGAACATTAACTTCTACAACATCGGCGAAGCCTCTGTCGATAGCTGCGTGGTTCATTGCAACGATAGCGTCGCCTTTTTTGCTGTAGGAAGCCGTAGCCGCGTCTTTCATAAACTTAATCGCGTCGTCCGCGGGGATGATATTGGCAAGCTTGAAGAACGCCGCCTGTAAAATCGTGTTGATTCTTCCGCCGAGTCCGATTTCCTTGGCGATTTTGACGCCGTCTATAGTATAGAACTTGATGTTGTTTTCCGCGATATAGCGTTTGACCTGACCGGGCAGATGCTTGTCGATACCCTCGGTGCCCCATCCGCAGTTGAGCAGGAAGGTTCCTCCGGGAACAAGGTCGGAAACCATGTCGTATTTTGAAATATAGGACGGATTATGACAGGCGACAAAGTTTGCTTTGTTGATAAGATAAGTGGATTTTATCTTGGACTTTCCGAAGCGCAGGTGAGATACCGTTACGCCGCCGGATTTTTTGGAGTCGTAATCAAAATACGCCTGTGCGTACATATTCGTGTGGTCGCCGATGATTTTAATGGAATTTTTGTTGGCTCCGACAGTACCGTCCGCACCGAGGCCCCAGAACTTACAGTTTGTTGTTCCCTCGGGAGTCGTATCGGGATTTTCATCGCAGTCGAGCGAAAGATTAGTAACGTCGTCCACAATTCCGAGAGTGAACTCTTTCTTCTCTGTGTTCTTATATGTCGCAATTATCTGCGCGGGAGTAGTGTCCTTCGAGCCGAGTCCGTAACGTCCGGAAAGAACGGTAACATCACTGAATTTGCTTCCCTTGAGTGCCGCGACAACGTCGAGATACAAAGGCTCGCCGAGAGCTCCGGGCTCTTTCGTTCTGTCGAGCACCGAGATACATTTAACGGTATCGGGGATAGCGTCGATAAGATGCTTTGCAGAGAACGGTCTGTAAAGACGGACTGTTACAAGCCCTACCTTTGCGCCGTTTGCGTTCATATAGTCGATTGTTTCCTGAATAGTATCGCATACAGAGCCCATAGCAACGATGATATGCTCCGCGTCCGCGGCTCCGTAATAGTTGAACAGCTTGTAATCCGTTCCGATTTTTTCGTTGACCATTCCCATGTATTTTTCAACAATCGCGGGGACAGCGTCGTAATAGGGATTGCATGCCTCTCTTGCCTGGAAGAATATATCCGGGTTCTGAGCGGTACCGCGCAGGGTGGGATGCTCGGGGTTTAAAGAACGGCGGCGGAATGCCGAAACAGCGTCCATATCGCACATTTCTTTAAGATCGTCGTAGTCCCACATCTCAATTTTCTGGATTTCGTGAGAAGTTCTGAAACCGTCGAAGAAATGGATGAACGGAACTCTTCCTTCGATAGTCGCAAGATGAGCGACCGCTCCGAGGTCCATAACCTCCTGAACGTTGCTCGAACAGAGCATGGCAAAGCCGGTCTGACGACATGCGTAAATATCGGAATGATCTCCGAAAATCGAAAGCGCATGAGAAGCAAGTGCACGAGCCGAGACGTTGATAACGCAGGGTAAAAGCTCGCCCGCGATCTTATACATGTTCGGAATCATGAGCAAAAGTCCCTGAGAAGCTGTAAACGTCGTTGTCAAAGCGCCCGCCGCGAGGCTTCCGTGAACAGCTCCCGAAGCGCCTCCCTCAGACTGCATTTCAACGACCTTAACTTGCTGACCGAAGATGTTTTTTCGTCCGTCGGCAGACCATTTATCCGTTACTTCCGCCATAACCGAAGACGGCGTTATCGGGTAAATAGCAGCAAGATCGGTAAACGCATAGGAAACATGAGCCGCAGCATTGTTTCCGTCCATGGTTTTCATTTTTCTTGCCATTTTATATTTCCTCCTGTGATTTTAGAATTTCAGCCGTATCATACTGAATATTTCATCATATACGCTGAACACCATCTTGAATTGTAACACTAAAACCCGAAAATGTAAATAGCAATTACCCGTATTTACTGACGTTTTAGTTAATAATTTGTAAAGCCCGTGCACAAAACGGCGGCAAATTTGACAAAATGCTGTACGGCAGCTATTATATAAGTGAAAGAGTTCAGGGGCAAAAAAGCATTGAAAGCGTTTTAAGCATTTTAATGCAGCGTTTTGATTTTTGCCGTCCTGCTTCTGATACATATATCTGAAAGGGGTCTTTTCCGTAATGGATTCAGACGGGAGCCGATTATTTTCAAAGCTCGGCTTTAAGTTCAAAAAGAAAAAGCTTGAAAACGTCACTGAAGAGGATATTTTAAATTTGGTTGACGACAGTACGCAGCGCGGACTTTTAGAGGAAAGCGAACGCGAGATGATCAACAACGTTTTCGAGTTCGGCGACAAGGACGCAGGCGATATCATGACCCACCGCACCGATATAGCCGCGGTCGAAAAGAAAGACAAGATTCAAAGCGTAATAGATATCGCTGTGAGCGAGGGCTTTTCGCGCATACCCGTTTACGAGGACGATATTGACAACATCATAGGCGTTATATACGTCAAGGATCTGCTTGTTTTGATAGGAAATAACGACCCTTATGATATCGGGCTTACAAACTTCACCAGAAACACAATATACATCCCCGAATCCACAAAGTGCAATGACCTGTTCAGGATATTTACCGAACAAAAGCTGCACATGGCGGTCGTAGTGGACGAATACGGCGGCACTTCAGGTCTGGTGACCATGGAGGACATCATTGAATCGGTATTCGGAAATATTCAGGATGAATACGACGACGAAGCCGAGGAGTTTTCTTATATCGACGAAAACACCATGACCATCGATGGCTCCGCCGATTTGGACGACGTTTCAAAGCAGCTCGGCTTTGAATTTGAAAAGGGCGAGGAATACGACACTCTGGGAGGTCTTATAACCGACCGCTTGGGCAGGATTCCCGAGCCGGACGAACATCCTGCGATCACTATCGGGGATTATACGTTTACTGTTTTGCTGACGGAAGACCGGCGTATAATAAAAGTCAGATCCCGGCGCCGCACCTCCGATGAAAGCGCCGCTGAACAGCCGGATAATAAAACCGAAAAATAACGAAAAAATTGCCGTACCAAAACTGTACGGCAATTTTTTTATTCACACAATCAAACGCGGCGGCTTAATCAGCCGCCGCGTTTTTCCAGACTTATTTTATTTTAAAGCTCACCGTTTTGGAATATGCGCCGTAATAGGTTTTGCCCCCTATCTTTCTGTAGCCTCTGACCTTGATCTTATAACTCCCCTTTTTGAGCTTCTTTACTATTTTTCTAAGCTTTGTTTTGGAAACGGTTTTATACCTGCCGCTTCCTGTTTTCAGCTTTATCTGCGTTTTGGACGAGCCCGCCGCCTTTTTAAAGGTTATCCTGACTTTGTCCCCGCTTTTAACCCGCACTTTTAGCTTTTTCGCTTTTGCAGGCTTAACAGTTATTGTAAATTTAGCGCTGATACCGTCGGCGGTTGCAGTTATCGTTGTCTTCCCCGCCTTTTTCGCCTTGACGACTCCTTTTTGCGTGACCGAGGCAATATTGCTGTTAGACGATTTCCATGTGACGCTCGGATAGGTCGCCGTCGAGGGAGACACCGCAGCTTTCAAGGTTACGCTTTTCCCGGATATAAGCGTTTTTGAACTCAGGCTCAGCTTGACTGACGTCACCTTTATATGCCCTTTTGCTATCGTCAAAACGCCGTTTTGTATCGTAATATCATAATTTTCCGCGCTCTCTCCGGTCGAATATCCCGTTATATTATAGCTTCCGAACGCTGTTTGCTCATTCGCGGCGCAGGACATAACTATACTGATATCGTCGCCGCTGACTACTTCTCCCGAAATAAGCTCGCAGGTAAATTCGGGATTTGCCTCGCCCTCCTTGCGTACAGCGTCGTTTATTTTATAGGCAAGCTCCCGTTTTGCAACTGCAACGGATATGCTCGCTTTCACAGCGCCGATACTGTCGTCGTACGGTGTAAATATCGCAATGTATTCGTCCGTGCCGGCGTTCGGGATAAGCTCCTTATTTTCCCATTCGTAGCTGCCCGATACCGTCTGACCGTCTATTTCCAGCGCATTTCCAGTTATCGTTGAGCTTTCAAGCGTGTCGCCATAGGTTATTGCAGATGCCGAAACGCTTGAATCAAACGTTTCATAAACATTGTTTGAAAACGCCTTGACCACGGTGTTCCCCAAACCGTTTAAAGCGCTGTCTTTCCAAGATGAAGACGAAGACGATTTGTAAAAGCTCTGACCTGTGCTGCAATCTATATCGGAATATCCATGATACTCTGTTTCCACCATCTTCTGATAGTACTTTTTTCCGCCTGAAATATAACTGAGCCTTATAACTGCCGAGTACTTTTCACCGTCCGACACAACAAAGCTCTGATCGCTCAAATCTATTGTTTTATATCCGGGATTTTCAAGCGTTACCGTACCGCTCGCCGCAAGCGTTCCGGACTCGGGATTGGTCCCGCTTGAAAGCGATCTGTAAAGCTTGTATTCAAGCGTACTGTTTTGCATTGAGGAAAACACGCCTATAGCGCTCACGGATTCCTTTGAACGCGCAGTAAAAACGTTGGCATAGCTCGTACTTTTAGAGGTCGAGGACGTTTGAAGCCCGAATCCAATGCCGTCGTATTGATAGATATTGTCGTAAGTATGACTCTCGTTGTCAGATGAATAGCTTATCTCCTCGGCGGTAAAAACCGTTGGCTCGCACAGACTCAGATCATAATATGAAATATAAAAATATCCGCTGTCACCCCAGCTTGTTCCCCAACTGTTTTTAACTATCCACGCGCCGTCGCCGGCAGGCGATATGCTGAAATTGGAAGCGGGATAGCCGTCGTCCCAGCCTATTATGCTCACCTCGTGATTTGGATACTGATAATACGACCCGTCTATCATCTGCGACGCGTCAAAATAATAGCTGTCGGTGGTTTCGTTCCAGTAACTGCCGGTTTTGCTCTGCACGCTTCCGTCGTCCGCATAGTACCCGACAGATACCGCGCCCTTATTCATGACTGCGTCTTTTAGCGCTGCAATTGCGGAATTAAAACTGCCCGACAGGCTTTGCTTTATGAGCGTTCCGCGGGTATTATATATCTGCTCAGTAGTTTCGGGCAGATACTCTATGTCTTTAACAGCAATATTGGAGACGGTTTGAAGCGAATCGTCAACGCCCGACATACCCGACCTGCTGTACTCGGCAAGCGATTCGTCCGCCGCGCCGTACAGTCTTGCCAGTGTCGGAGCTGACATTGCCCGCGAGCCTCCTGCTTCGTATTCGTTGGAAGCGGCGGATATATAAGTGTCTCCCGCGGCATACATACTGTCGTCCGAATCGCTGTTTCCGCCATTGTAGGCAAACCATGCAAGATGCCGTTCGGACAAATCTATATCGGAATCGGCAAGTCCGTTAATCAACAGATTTGATTCAAGCGAGCCGAGAGCGCCGAACGCCCAGCAGGTGCCGTAGCTTCCCTGACTCTTAACATCCGTAACCAGTCCGTAATCACGCAAGTCAAACTTAGAGACTGCCTCCGAGCGCTTGTAATTCTGCGGACCTTCATATGTGTCCGACTGTTGATAATATACTGTCACGGGTCTTATACCGTCGATAAAAACTGTTTTGCTTGTCACAGTGTTGCCGTCTGCTTCGTCAGCCAGTACGGTCTGAAGCGGCAGATTGCATAATGCAATCGCAAAAACCGCCGCAACGGCTGTCAGCCGTCTGATAATGCTCATTGTCTCACCTGCATTTCATAATGATATCCGTTTTTATTATATACTCAAAATTAATTTTATAGATTAATTCTTTGTAAATTGACGCGTCAACAACAATAAATTCATAAAAAGCGGGGGAAATCCATTTATTTTCCGTTCCCGCCGTCAATGAATGCAAAATATCCGCCGGATATCCGGCGGATATTTTGCATTAGTGTTTACTTTTTAAGCTTCGCAACGCCTTTTTTATTTGTCTTGTAGGTCTTCTTGCCAA